>CAZMRM010000048.1:0-13761 GCA_964568515.1 uncultured Chitinophaga sp.
TTTCAATTAAATCCCTATTTTTGCTTTTCCAACTAAAAACCTACTATGGAACACGATTTTTTTGCACATCCTACAGCGCTTGTCGATGAAGGCTGTGTTATTGGCAAAGGCTCTAAAATATGGCATTTTTCTCATATTATGCCCAATTGTAAACTTGGTGAAAATTGTAATATCGGTCAAAATGTGGTTGTTTCACCAGAAGTTGTACTAGGAAAAAATGTAAAAGTTCAGAATAATGTCTCCATCTACACAGGGGTTACCTGTGATGATGATGTTTTTCTGGGTCCATCTATGGTATTCACCAATGTAATCAACCCACGAAGTGCTGTTAACCGCAAAAATGAATATGCAAAGACGCATGTTGGAAAAGGAGCATCGATCGGAGCAAATGCAACAATTGTTTGTGGACACGACATCGGGGAATATGCTTTTATTGGAGCCGGGGCTGTTGTTACCAAAAACGTTCCTCCTTATTCCCTTTGGGTAGGTAATCCTGCAAAGCAAATGGGCTGGATCAGCGAATACGGTCACCGTTTGGAGTTTAATAAAGATGGTATAGCAATCTGTAAGGAAAGCAATCAAAAGTATAAACTTGAAAATAATAAAATAACTAAACTTTAAAACGATTATGGGTAGTGCAAAAGTAAAATTTGGTGTTGTGGGGCAAGGGCATATCGGTAAACGCCATGCGGAAATGATTCGTAGAAATCCGGATGCAGAATTAATAGCTGTATGCGATGTTCTTCCTAAAGATCAGATAGGAGTAGCTGATATCAAAGAAAAATTCTATACTTCCGTAGAGGACCTTCTTGCAAAACATCCGGAAATTGAGGTAGTGAGTGTTTGTACACCAAATGGATTACATGCTAAACATGCATTGGCAGCAATTGAGTCGGGTAAAAGCATCGTGGTAGAAAAGCCAATGGCACTTACAAAAGCTGATTGCGAATCCATTATTTTTAAAGCATTGCAAAAACACAAAACCGTGTTTTGTGTCATGCAAAACCGTTTCTCTCCACCATCCATGTGGCTGAAACAAATTGTAGAAGATAAAATTATCGGTGATATATACATGGTACAGCTAAATTGCTACTGGAACCGTGATGAACGTTATTATAAAAAAGGCAACTGGAAAGGGCAGCAAAAATTAGACGGGGGAACACTCTTTACCCAGTTCTCTCACTTTATCGATATCATGTACTGGCTTTTTGGGGATATTAAAGATATTCAGGCAAAATTCAACGACTTTAATCATAAAGAATTAACAGAATTCGAAGACAGTGGTTTTGTGAATTTTAATTTCACAAACGGAGGGATGGGTTGTATTAACTACTCAACAGCGGTTTGGAATACCAATCTGGAAAGTAGTATTACCATCATCGGCAGCAAAGGCAGCGTTAAAGTGGGTGGACAATACATGGATAAAGTAGAAGCCTGCAACATCAAGGATTATACAATGCCTGAATTAGCACCTACCAATCCTGCAAATGATTATGGAGCATATAAAGGTTCCGCAAACAATCACCATTACATTATTGAAAACGTTATTGATACCATTAAAGGTAAAACAACAATTACGACCAATGCTTTAGAAGGATTAAAAGTAGTGGACATCATTGAACGTATTTATGCATTAAGAAAAAAAACAAAAAAAAATTAATAAACACCATTTTAAATGTTCTTTATATATGATCCAGAAAATTAAAAACAAGGAAGCAAAGATTGCCCTCATTGGGCTTGGATATGTTGGTTTACCAATTGCATTGGCTTTTGCTAAAAAAGTAAAAGTAATTGGTTTTGATATTAATGAGGAACGTGTTAAAATGATGCAAAACAAAATCGACCCTTCCCAGGAACTGGAAGCAAAAGATTTTGAAGGTTGTGATATTGAATTTACTACGTCCATTGATGTTTTGAAACAAGCCAATTTTTTCATCGTTGCTGTTCCAACACCAATTGACGAACACAATCATCCTGATTTAAAACCTTTAATTGGTGCCTCTACTTCTGTTGCAAAAGCATTAAAAAAAGGAGATTACGTAGTTTATGAATCCACTGTTTATCCTGGTTGTACAGAAGAAGATTGTATTCCAGTTCTTGAAAAAGTTTCGGGTCTTAAATATAAAACAGATTTTAAAGTAGGATATTCGCCTGAACGTATTAACCCGGGCGATAAAGAACATACCATTACAAAAATTTTAAAAGTGGTATCCGGTTGTGATGCGGAATCATTGGACGTGATTGCTGATACCTATAGAATTATTGTTGAACCCGGGGTTCACAAAGCATCTTCCATCAAAGTTGCTGAAGCAGCTAAAATCATTGAAAACACACAACGTGATGTGAACATTGCATTGATGAATGAATTATCCATCATCTTCAATCGTATTGGTATCAATACATTTGAAGTATTGGAAGCTGCCGGAACCAAATGGAACTTTCTAAAGTTTTCTCCGGGACTGGTAGGTGGGCATTGTATCGGAGTTGATCCTTATTATTTAACATACAAAGCAGAAGCACTGGGATACCACGCACGTGTCATCAATTCGGGACGTTATGTAAATGACTCCATGGGTTTTTATGTGGCCAAACAAACAGTTAAAAAAATTATTGCAGCTAAAAAAAACCTGACAGAATCCCGCATTCTTATCATGGGAGCTACTTTTAAAGAAAATGTGAGTGATATCCGCAACTCAAAAGTGTATGATGTGATCAAAGAATTCAAATCTTTTGGTGTTCAGTTGGACATTGTTGATCCTTATGCCTCTTCAGAAGAATTGAAACATGAATACGGGTTTGAGCTTACACCAAAAGTCGGTAAGAACTATGATGCCGTTGTGGTATGTGTTAATCATAAGGAATATATAGGTCTGGATGAAGCATATTACAAATCCATTTTGTCGGATGGTGGTGTGGTGGTGGATGTAAAAGGTATCTTAAAAGGTAAAATTAAAAACCTTTCGTACTGGAGTCTTTAATTTTACAGGTATACAAATACTGAAATGAAAAAAATCCTTATTACCGGAGGAGCAGGCTTTATTGGTTCGCATGTGGTTCGTTTATTTGTCAATAAATATCCGGATTACCATGTTGTTAATCTGGATAAACTAACCTATGCAGGCAATCTTACCAATTTGAAGGACGTTGAACACAAGCCTAATTATTCGTTCATAAAAGGAGATATTACAGATGCTTCTTTTATGAACGAATTATTTTCCAGCCATCATTTTTCCGGTGTGATTCATCTGGCTGCCGAAAGTCATGTGGATAGAAGCATCAGCAATCCAACGGAATTTGTAATAACGAATGTATTGGGTACGGTCAGTCTCTTAAATGCAGCCAAGCATTATTGGAAAGATAATTATGACCAACACCGGTTTTATCATATTTCTACAGATGAAGTATACGGTGCCTTAGGTGAATCTGGAATGTTCACGGAAGAAACACCTTATGATCCACACAGCCCCTACTCTGCATCAAAAGCAAGCTCTGATCATTTTGTAAGGGCATACCATGATACCTATGGCCTGGATGTAGTTATTTCCAATTGTTCGAATAATTATGGCAGTCATCATTTTCCTGAAAAATTAATCCCTCTTTCTATAAATAATATCAAGCAGAATAAGCTAATTCCAATATATGGAAAAGGTGAAAATGTGCGTGACTGGTTGTTTGTAGAGGATCATGCCAGAGCAATCGATATCATCTATCATAAAGCTAAATCCGGTTCGACTTATAATATTGGAGGACATAATGAATGGACCAACATTGATCTGATCCGTTTATTATGTAAGATCATGGATAAAAAATTAAACCGCACACCGGGTGAATCAGCCAAACTGATCACTTTTGTGAAAGACAGAGCCGGTCACGATTTACGTTATGCCATTGATGCCAGTAAATTAAAAAAGGAATTAAATTGGGTACCCTCCCTTCAATTCGAAGAAGGATTGGAAAAGACTGTTGATTGGTACCTTCAGAATGAAGAATGGTTAAACAATATTACTTCTGGTGATTATAAAAATTATTACCAGGAGCAATACGTTAAAAGATAAGACTTTAAAAAAATATAGCTGTAAATGCGGCACTTTATTTTTTTACTGTTATTTTTGAAATGAATATGTACGGAACCTCCTTTCACACACTTGATTTATCATTAAACAGTTTTTTAGTTACCGGCGGCGCCGGCTTTATTGGCTCCAATCTGGTTGAATACCTGCTTAATCATCGCGCAAACCGAATCGTCATTCTGGACAACCTCTCCACCGGCTCTCAATCAAATATTGATTATGTACTACAACGTTTTTCAGAAGAAGAAAGAAAAAAGGTTGTATTTCTTAAAGGAGATATTTGCAACCTGGAAGATTGCCGACATGCCTGTAAAGGAATTGAATATGTATTCCACCAGGCCGCTCTGGGATCTGTTCCACGTTCCATAAAAAATCCATTAGCAACACATCATGTCAATGCAACCGGTTTTATTAATATTCTTGTGGCTGCCCAGGAAGCAAAAGTGAAACGAATTGTTTATGCCAGCTCTTCTTCTGTTTATGGAGACAGCATACAACTCCCCAAAGTTGAGAATGTAATCGGTAATCCGCTCTCTCCTTATGCTGTTTCAAAAATTACCAATGAGCTTTACGGTGAAATTTTTGCCAAAACATATGAAATGGAGATCATTGGATTACGTTATTTCAATATTTTTGGTCCCCGACAAAATCCTCTTGGTGAATATGCCGCCGCCATTCCTCAATTCATTAATGCATTACTCAATAATAAAACCCCGGAAATAAACGGTGACGGAGAACAAACGCGTGATTTCACATTCGTTTTAAACGCAGTACAGGCAAATATGAAAGCCATGTTTATGGAAAATATCAATACATATGGCAATGTTTTTAATATTGCTGTTGGTGAACGCATCTCTTTAAACAGACTTGTAGAAATCTTACAAAAACTGATCGGTACCAATTTCAAGCCCTTACATGTAAAAGAAAGATCGGGTGATATTCGAAATTCATTGGCAGATATTACAAAAGCCAAAGAAATTTTAACCTACAATCCAACTGTAAAAATTGAAGAAGGATTACAATATACCGTCGCATGGTTTAAGAAACAAGCAGTGAACCAAAATTATTAGTACATTTGTTGGCTATCTTTGCTTACAAAAGGGGATTTTAATGGGCCTGTTCAACATTTTCAAGAAAAAAAAAATTTGTTTAGAAACTCCTGTAGATCTTTCTATCCTGGAGTGTGATATTCATTCCCATTTTATTCCTGCTATTGATGATGGAGCCAAAACCATTGAAGACAGTGTGGCACTGATAACCGAAATGCACCATCTGGGTTATAAAAAGGTAATAACTACTCCCCATATCATGAGTGATTTCTATCGCAACACTCCTGAAATAATTTTAGATGGATTACAAAAAGTAAAAGAGGCACTAAAAAAAGCCAATATTCCCATTAAAATCGATGTCGCAGCTGAATATTATGTTGACTATGACCTGGAAAAAAAAATGGATGAAGGAAAATTATTGACTTTCGGGAATAACCATGTATTATTTGAAGTTTCCTATCTGAATGCACCGGAAAATCTGCACCACATCATTTTCAAAATGCAGACGCTTGGTTACCAGCCTGTTTTAGCGCACCCGGAACGATATAATTTTTGGCATACCAACTTCGAAAAATATGAGAACCTGGTAGAAAAAGGTGTCAAGCTACAGTTGAATATAAACTCTCTCAATGGTTATTACTCTATTGCTACTCAAAAGGTAGCAGAACAGCTCATTGATAAAAATATGATTTCTTTTTTAGGTACCGATTGTCATCATCAGGGACACATCAATTTACTAAAAAGTGTTGTTTATGAACCTTACTTAAAAAAGCTTATTGAAAGCGGAAATTTACAAAATAAAACACTTATTTGAACGAGTGAATAAATCACATGTTAAAAAAGTACCTGGATAAAATACGGATTGAAGCCGGCTGTGATGAAGCCGGTCGTGGGTGCCTTGCAGGACCTGTATTTGCTGCTGCTGTTATTTTGCCTAAAAAATTCAAGAATGAGTTACTGAATGATTCAAAAAAATTAACAGACAAACAACGTAAATACTTACGTCCTCTGATTGAGGACGTTGCCATTTCACATGCGGTGGCATCAGTTAGTGTTGAAGAAATTGATCGCATCAATATTTTGAACGCTTCTTTCCTGGCTATGCACAAAGCAATTGATCAGCTTCAGGTAATTCCGGAAAGTTTATTGATTGATGGGAATAGATTTAACAAGTATAGAGAAATTCCACACACCTGTATCATTGAAGGTGATGGTAAATTTTTAAGTATTGCTGCTGCTTCCATTCTTGCAAAAACTTACCGTGATGATTACATGGACGAGCTGCATCTTCAGTTCCCGCATTATGAATGGGGCTCAAACAGAGCCTACGCAACGGAAAAACACCGTACAGCGATTCAAATTCATGGCCCTTGTGAACATCATCGCAAAAGCTTCCGTTTATCGGCTACACAGGTAGAACTCTGTTTTGGTGAACAAGAAATTACCTCAGAAGAACCAACTTTGATTGTCACCTAACTTACGCAATTTACTGTTGCTTAAACCTTTGTTATTCATTAATTTCGTTCCTTAATCTGAGTTTCTCTCTTAATTGTTTACCGGTATATGTGGAAAAAATTTCTTTTAGGAATAATAATCACTGTTTGCATTGCAGGAGGAGTGTACTGGTTTGCTTATATGAAAGAAATCAAAGCCCCTGTAAGTAGTGGTATCAATGCAATTCCGCTTGACGCTGCTCTAATTTTCGAAACCCGGCAATCGGCAAGTTCCTGGAACAAACTGGCAAAAAGTGAAATGTGGCAGGAGATAATAGGCACCAGCTCCGGAAACAAATTAAATCAGCAATTAAATTATATTGACTCTGTCTTAAAATCGGCTCCTGCTGTTTCACAACTTCTCCTAAACCGGTCAGTATTTATTTCTGCTCATAATTTCGGAGTTCATTCATTCGATTTTCTTTTTGTCTATAGCCTTCCCGACCTGAGTCACCAGTCAGCTCTGACAGATTTTTTAAAAGAAATAAACAATAATCAGGTCCCGGGTTCAAGATCTTATGATGATACAGAAATAAACATCATTCATCCAAAAAATAAAGACTCCCTTAATTTTGCATTGTTACACGGTATATTGATGATGAGTACGAATCAAATCTTAATCGAAGATGCTATTCGTCAACTTAAATCAGATATTTCCATCTCACAAGATTCAAACTTCCACAAAGTGATAGGAACAGCAGGAAAAAACGTAGATGGAAATCTCTATATTAATTATAAACATTTTCCTGGTCTGCTTAATAATTTTGTTAACCGCACACTTCATGAAAAAGTCAATGAAATTACTGATTTTGCAGATTATTCGGGTTGGGATGTTACCATAAAACCCGCATCTGTCATTTTTAGCGGATTCACACAGGCAAATGACTCAAGTCATAGCTTTTTGAATTTATTTGCAAAACAAAACCCTGAAGAAATCGAAGTAACTAAAATACTTCCATCAAAAACAGCTTTGTTACTTTTTTTTGGAATCAGCGATATAAAATCATACTATCGTAAATACAAGACCTATTTGAATTACAAGCAACGCTCCATTCCATATGAACATTATATCGATGAAATCAATAAAAAATATAAGATTAACCTGGAGCGTAGTTTTCTGGATTGGATAAAAAATGAAATGGCGCTTGTGATCACGGATCCTTCCGGTGCATCATTCAGTGATAACAGCTATGCTGTTTTTCGGACAACCAGCATTAAAGACGCTGATAGGTTGCTCAATTCTTTAACTGACTCCATTTGCAAAAAAAATTCAGAAAAAAAAGATACGGCACATTTTGGCGATTATGTGATTACACAACTGAACCTTCCAAAAGTATTACCTAATTTATTTGGCTGGCAATTTGAAAAAATAACCACTAATTATTTTACCATTGTCGATGATTATGTAGTATTTGCCAATACGATCACTGCACTAAAAAATTTTATCCGTGATTTTGAAAACAATAAAACACTGGAAAGAGATAAAGGATACAGAGCATTTATGGAAGATGTTTCGGGTGAAGCGAACATTTATCTCTATGCTTCCATTCCAAGGTTGTTAACGGCTTCCCAAAATTTTTTAAAGGAAGACCTGGCAGTCGATATTGAAAATCAGCAGGACCGGTTGCGGAAATTTGATAAATTCGGTTTACAGTTTTCTAAAAATAAAAATTTATTTTACAGCAGTGCCTGTTTCAATTTTAATTCGATGTATGGCAATGAGCTGAAACCTGAATGGGACATAAAACTGGATACATCTTTTCATTTTCAGCCCTGTCTTGTTACCAATTTTAGAACCAATACAAAAGATATATTGTTGCAGGATGATACCAACAATTTGATCCTCATTAGTGGTGGAGGAAAAGTAAGATGGAAAAATAAATTATCTGAACCCATCATCGGCACTGTTTTTCAGCCTGTAGCTACTAAGGACCCTAAAATGCAAATTCTATTCAATACAGCTACTCAATTGCACAAACTGGATGAAAATGGCAGAAATTCCAAAGGTTTCCCAATAAAATTTACTTCACGTATTACCAATTCCATCAACATGATTACCTATGATAAAAATACGGATTATAGGATCTTTGCAGCGTTCGACGATAAAACGATTCGATGCTATACCATTCAGGGAACGGAAGTAGCAGGATTTAAACGTTTTAAAACGGATAATGAAGTGACACTCCCTATTCAATACTTTCAGATAAACAACAAAGATTATCTCTGTTGCATTGACGTAGCAGGTAAAATTTACCTGATGGATAGGCGCGGTGAAACAAAGGTGAAGCTAAAAGAACGGTTTCCGCAATTATTTTGTGGAAGAAGGCCCAGACAGTGATCATACGTATTTAGTAGCTGCTGATTCAACAGGAAAAGTAGTTCGCATCAGTGTTACAGATTCTAAAGAACAATTCAGACCAAAACAATTCGGTTCGCCAACCAGCATGATTTATACCGATGTCAATAACGATGGCGTCAATGAGTATGTTTTTCTGTCGGCAGATGAATTGACCGTTTTTAATCAACAGAAAGAGCTATCATTCAATTATAAATTCAGGGACAAAGTATTACCACAACCTATCATTTTAAAACAAAAGGATGGGGCAGTAAAACTAGGGGCAGTATCATCTTCTGCCAATCAGGTTTATTTGTTAAATTCTAATGGTTCCCTAGTAAATGCTTTTCCTGTAAAAGGAAATACACTTTTTATAATTGGTGATTTAACCACTGATGACATCTCTTATCTCATAACCGGAACGCTTGAAAATACACTTGCAGCATACACATTGGAGTAATTTTTATGCTTTCAAAAAAAATAGTACCTTTCAAACGTATTTAATATTTTCCAATATGAAAAAAGCATTACTTTTCATTTTAGTGGTATTCAGTATAACAAAAATTTCCGTTGCCCAGGATTTTTTAGGTTATGTCAATAGCAATTATGCAGGTGTTAACGGAACCGATTTACAACCGGCATCTGTAGTTGACAGTAGGTACAAAGTGGATGTGAACATATTCGGATTGAGTTATGGTATTTATAATAATTTTGCAGGCATAAAAAAAAGTGCCTTTAAGCATACGGGAGGATTATTTACCGGTGACTATCCTGCATTTAAAGATTCTGCCTTTGCACAAAAATATTTAAACTATAGAACCAATTCTCAGGATAAAAATTTGTACCTGGGCGGACAATTTTATCTGCCTTCTTTTTTGGTCACCATCAATAATAAAAATGCATTTGCATTTAAATGGAAAATACGCACCATATTTAATGTGGATGGACTTAGCAATGATCTTGCGACTTTAATTACTCATAAACTGGATTATCCTTCTTTGTTTAATCTTAAACTAAAAAATCAAAATGTCAACATACAAACCATGTCATGGGCAGAATATGGTTTAACATACGGTCATGTTTTTAAAGATGATGGTAAACACTTTCTGAAAGCCGGTGCAACCGTTAAGTTGTTGCAAGGTCTGCAAGCAGGTTACATGAAAATAAATGATCTTAACTATGAATTTACCACAGACACTACTCTATCTCTATTTCAAACGCAGGTAAGCTATGGTCACTCCACCAACTTTGACATCAATCAAAATGAAATTACTTACAAATATGTTTCCAGTCCATCCATCGGTTTTGATTTAGGAGTTGTTTACGAATGGCGACCCGGTTTCGAAAATTTTAAATACGATATGGATGGTGAAACAAATCTTTATAGAAAGGATAAAAACAAATACAAACTAAAAGTCGGGCTTTCATTATTGGATATCGGAAAAGTGAAATTCAAGAAAGATCCGGACAGCCGCGACTTTGTTGCTAACATAAACTATTGGGATATCAGCAAAGTCAGCGTATCCAATATCGAACATTTCGATGATACCATAAAGAAAAAATTTGTAGCATTACCCAGCCCTGAGTCCTTTAAAATGAGCCTTCCAACCTCCTTAAGCGCACAAATTGACTTCAACATATACCAGGATTTTTACATCAATTTTACACCTTACTATGTTTTTCAATTTAAAAAAGATGCCATACGGGTACACAATGTTTCTACTTATAGTCTTACTCCACGCTGGGATCATAAATGGTTTGGTGTATTTGTTCCGGTATCTTACGATGCTATGCGCAACACAAAAGTGGGATTGGGATTGCGTTTAGGTCCAGTAATTATTGGTACCAATAACTTTGCTCCTTTAATTTCCAAAAAAGATATTTATGGTGCCGATCTATACTTGTTGTTCAAAATTCCTATTCTCTATAATCATCCGAAAGATCGTGATCATGATAAAGTATCCGATAAAAAAGATAATTGCAAGGATATAGCAGGGGTATGGGAATTTATGGGTTGCCCGGACCGAGATGGGGATCATATTCAGGATAAGGATGATGCTTGTCCAGATGAACCGGGAATAGCTGAATTGAAAGGATGCCCGGATAGAGACGGGGATAAAATAACCGACAAAGAAGATGCTTGCCCGGATGATGCAGGGTTAGCCGAATTTAACGGATGCCCGGATAAGGATGGGGATAAAGTGATTGATAAAGAAGATGAATGTCCGGATGAATTCGGACTTGCCCAATTCAAAGGCTGCCCGGATAAAGATAATGACAGTATTCCGGATAAAGCAGACAGATGTCCGGATAAAGCCGGTCCGCTAAGCAATGATGGTTGCCCTGAAACAAAACTCAGTCTGATTGATTTACAAGGAAACAGATTAAAAACGGTGGCGATGCGAAAAGACAACAGCTTTATATTTGATAATCTTCCAGCCGATGAATTAGTTGTATTTAAACTGGAAGGCGAAGAAAGTGATACCATCAGCGAAATTAAAGTAGTGGTGAATGGCATTCCTAAAAAGGCCATAAGAAATGAGCAAGATCGCTACTTCCGTTTCATTGTATTAACTACAGATAAAAATAAACTCGATCAGGAAGATGCATTTGATGTGGCAGTACGCCTGAATCAACAGGAAAAAGCACTTATAAAGAAAGCATTTGAAAATCTTGAATTTGAAAACGGAAAAGATATCATTACACAAAACTCTTATGAATCGCTGGATGCACTTGCGGGATTAATGCAAAAGAAACCGAACTGGAGATTAAAAATTTCAGGACATACGGATAATATTGGTTCGGTAGCAAGCAATTTGAAACTTTCAAAAAACAGGGCCGAGGCTGTAAAAACTTACCTCGTGTCAAAAGGTATTGATAAAGCAAGGTTCAAAGCAGAATACTTCGGCTCTAAAAAACCAATTGCAGATAATAAAACGGAAACAGGTCGTCAAAAAAACCGCAGAGTAGAACTGTTATTGGTTGAATAATCTTTTTAGCAGTAATTAAATTTGGGACACACAGGTAAAATAGACGAATATCCTTCTGATCAGCGTTCTAAAGTTTATTATTATATTCTTTTCATTGCTGCAATCGCATATACAGTCACTGCATTTAACAGTCGCGGTTATTTTCATGCGGATGAACATTTTCAAATAATTGAGTTTGCCCGTCTAAAACTTGGTCTCAACAGCCCGGACCATATGCCTTGGGAATATGGTGACCAGATACGCTCCACCATACAACCGGTAATATGTCTTATCGTATTCAAACTGTTATATGCCTTAAATATCAGTGATCCCTATTTATTAAGCTTTTTTGTAAGATTGTTAAGTGCACTTTTTGCACTCTACAGTATTCACCTGTTTATAATTCATACGAGCCCATTCATCAAAAACAGGTATCTAAGAATAACTTATTCTTTGCTCTCTTTTTTTATCTGGTTTGTTCCTTTTATTAGTGTTCGTTTTTCATCCGAAACCTGGGCAGGGCTTATTTTTCTAAGCTCACTTACTGTTTATTTCAATAACCGGATCCAAGCAAAAAAATATTTTTTTATTGGTTGTCTTCTTGCGTTAAGTTTCTTGTTCCGGTTTCAAATGGCATTTGCTGCTGTCGGATTTATTCTATGGCTTATCCTTGTCAATAAAAACTCGATTAAACAAATAGGACAGCTCTTTTTAGGAGGCAGTTTGATTCTGGTTATTGGAACCCTGGTCGACTGCTGGTTTTACGGCAATTTTGTTTTTACACCATGGAATTATTTTAATGCAAACATCATCCAGGGTGTCGCTTCTGAGTTTGGCACTTCTCCCTGGTATGCGTATATCTGTGATTTATTTATTCTTCCAGGCTTTCCTTTTGGTATACTGATTCTATTATGTATCCTGACTCTTATTCTTACTGAACCCAAAAGCGTATATGTATGGTGCCTGCTACCCTTTATTTTATTGCATTCCATTGTACCACATAAAGAAGATCGGTTTCTGTTTCCTTTGGTTTATCTCTTGGCTTTCATCTTATGTTCAGCTTATCAAAAATGGATGTATTTCTTAAAACCAAGACTATTAAAAGGAATCACCTATCTGATCATTTTAATACTCATTCCAGTCAATCTTACAGGATTGACAGCAATGGGAACACGAGCTCCTGCAATTGGCAAAATGGAAATAGTATTCTATATCCATTCACACTATCCCAGCTCAACTGTAAATCTTATATTCTGCGCATATGCTGATGCTTATGATATGCATGTAGGCGTCAGGCCTTATCTGGATGAAAATGTTCATGTCAGGGAAATAAATAATCTTTGTGAGCTATCGGATTCTTTACTGGTACCAGAGGCAAAAAACATTTTAGTGATCCGTAAAGAAAATTTACGGATGATGTCCTGTAGCGCTACTATTCCTGATAAACATTTTGTGTTAAAAAAGCAAAGTATTCCAAAATGGCTGGAATGGTTAAACGATAACATTTATTTTGGGTTTGATTCATTAAGTATAATGGAACTATATGAACAAGAAAATTAATTTAAAACATTACAAAAAATTGAAACATGAAACTACATGTCATAAATACCGGAAATTTTAAGCTGGATGGAGGTGCCATGTTTGGTGTAGTACCAAAGACATTATGGAGCAAAACCAATCCTGCTGATGAAAAAAATTTATGTAACTGGTCGATGAGATGTTTATTAATTGAAGACGGCAATCGCTTAATTTTAATTGATAATGGAATTGGTGATAAACAAGATGCAAAATTTTTCAGCCATTATTTTCTAAACGGAGATGATAGTTTGGAAAAATCGCTGAAAG
>CAZMRM010000048.1:13771-14565 GCA_964568515.1 uncultured Chitinophaga sp.
TAGGGTACAGCAAAGATGATATTACAGATATGTTCTTAACTCATCTGCATTTTGATCATTGTGGTGGCAGTATTCAACTGAACAAAGAAAAAAATATTTTTGAAACTGCATTTAAAAATGCTACCTACTGGAGTAATAATGAACATTGGGAATGGGCAACAAAACCGAATGCCCGGGAAAAAGCGAGCTTCTTAAAAGAGAACATACTACCTATCCAGGAAAGCGGGCAGTTGAAATTCATTAATGGAGAAAGTGACACATCCCTTGGCAATGCTATTTCTATTGCTTACATGCGTGGACATACGGATGCAATGATGATTCCTCATATAAAATACAAACAACATACGATTGTATTCATGGCCGATTTACTTCCCTCTACCGGTCACATACCGCTTCCCTATGTAATGGGATACGATACACGTCCGTTATTGACACTGACCGAAAAAGAAAAATTTCTAAATCGTGCAGCAGACGAACAACTTATTCTGTTTCTTGAACATGATTCTGTTAACGAATGCTGCACCGTGGAACGTACGGAAAAAGGAATAAAACTAAAAGACACATTCAAACTAATAGAACTGATTGAAGAATAGAAAAATAAAAAAATGAATGTAGTTAAAATAAAGTCCAGACCAACTGTTTGAATCCTATATAAACTCCATCATCTCTGATTTCCAGCGGATAGGTATCTACCACATCTCCTAAACCGCTTTTAGCCCGCCCTGTCCTCAGATCAAAATGATAACGATGTACAGGACACACAACACTGTTTTCCTTGGTACAATACCCATTAC
>CAZMRM010000049.1:0-1694 GCA_964568515.1 uncultured Chitinophaga sp.
TTAAGTTTATAATCCAATCCGAGTGTATACCGGATCCGGTCCCAGCTTCCGTTTGTTGCCATGTCCCGGGGATTGTTCCACTGATAACGTAATTCACCTGAAATAAATGGCTGTATAGGTTTATCCAGATCATACTTGATTTCCAGTTTTTCCCGCGCATACCATTCGGGAAGCCGGCCTTTTTCGCTGGTATACACATTCCTTACCTGACTTTGCACACGTTGCCGGAATGATGTTACAATTTTACCAAACTTTTTCTTTAATAAGACGTCCATTGTTATGCGATGACGAAAGCTGTAGGTTTCATCGGGCATTTGTTTTTGAACCCAGCGGTACGATAAAGAAACTTTCATAAAACCATAAGGCTTGAAAGATGCGCCCAGATCTGTATAAAATAGATTGGTCTGCGTAAAATTTTCCTTCAGGCGGTATTCCTGTGAAAGAAACAGCTCCCAGCGTTTTGTCAGTTTTTTTTCAACATTCACTGTAGCCCACAAACCGGCATCATTTGTTGCCTGGGAAAAGATCAGTTGTACGACACCCATATGAATGATAAAAAGTAAAAACCATTTTTTCATGCAGTTCAATAACCTTTAAAAATTAATCGTTCTTACTTTCAAAATGAAACACACGGAGAGCAGCGGTATCGTTTAAAAAATCTATTTTATAAATCTCTATACGGTTTATTTTAATTCCCATTCTGTTCTCCAGATCTGTCTTTAATTCAGCCCGGGCTGAGGGTTTTATCAATGTTATATTTTCGTACTGAATTATCTGTGACACCTCTTTCCTGAACAGGATTGTTGTTTCAAGAAACAGTGTAAATACAATAATAATAAGGTTAATGAATGACAATTCCATCCAGTTGCCTTTACTCAATGCAGTAATCAATCCCATTGCAATAACAAGGAACATATACGTCATATCTTTGGTGGTGATTCCTTCGGTCCGGTAACGGAGCATACTAAACACCGCAAACAATCCAAAAGCAGCCCCCATACTCATATCTGATTTATTTAAAATAAACGTGATCAGGAAAATAATCAGGTTAAAAATAAATAAGGTAAAAAAATTCTCCCTGTTTTTATATACAGGAAAATAAATGAAACGTATCAGAACAAATACGGATAAAAAATCGATTGTTAAACGAATGAAAAATTTAGGGCCTAATTTTTCAAAAAACTGAAAACCAGTCGTTGCCGTATCATCATTGAGTGTTTGTAACAGTAACATGTAGTGTTTTTTTAATTAAATGTAATTTCTTTTTAAAATTATTATGCTTTAATGTATTGTATAAATTGATGACGCCATGACAATATTTACTGATTCCTGTTTTACGGATATGGTTTTGTTTCATGAGTTCGATAAAACGTGAAGCTACTTCTTTGTCCTGTTTCACTTCTGCTATTACCATATTTTCAACAGACATCTCCTGTTCTTCATTTTTGAATGTAACATTGAGATCAATGGTAACACGTTCGGGTGCAAACTTATTTACGAGTGTAATGCGTGAATAATTTACCCAAAACTTAGCTTCCAGCACATCTACCGGAATTGGTGTTTTTTCGATAAGCAGATTTTTAGCGACATCTACAATTTTACCGTCAATTAAAGATTGTTTCACACGGTCCTTTATTGTTCGTCCTTTATTATTTTTATATTTCACTTCAAAAAAGTGCAGATCGGACTCTACG
>CAZMRM010000049.1:1704-1937 GCA_964568515.1 uncultured Chitinophaga sp.
GATGATGAGAAAAATACAAATCGAATTTTTCCGTATCAAAATAAAGTGATTCGTAACGACTGATCCTGTTGCCCTTCACGTCCAGTACATAATAATGACCTGATAATTGCTCCAGGAATGCAGGTAATAAATCGCGGCTGAATACAAATTTCACATCTGTACGATTCATCAGTGCCACACCATCCATTTCCTTCAGGCTAATGGGATCGAAATTCAATAATATGCTTTTTGCT
>CAZMRM010000049.1:1947-14434 GCA_964568515.1 uncultured Chitinophaga sp.
CTTTAATATTCGTAATGATATTTTTTCACGGAAATCAGAATCCCTTTTCCATCTGACGTTCTTTTTTCAATCTTCATACTATTTTTATCATAAACAAAAATAGATTTTCTGATCACTTCTCCTTTTTTATCAGTAGTCAGCTCAAATGTTTTTTCATTAAAAGAATTATAACCAAACTGTGTTTTTTCTACCATCTGATCCGTTTCATCATAAACGGTTTCCAATGTTTTATCCTTATTAGAATTGTACTCCGTCAATGTTTTCTTTTTGAGGTTACCTTTTTCATTGTAAACCAACTCCTCCGTTACATCGTCGTTTTTGTTGTACTTACAAACGATCTTCTTTTTAAAAGAACCATCTTTATTGTACTCCACATCTTCCAATTCGTTGGCGGAGTTATCAAAACGTTTAAATGATTCGTTATGTATTTTTTCCCTGCCATCGGTTATTTCCGTCACAGAAATGGCTACCGATTTTATTTTCAGCTTTTTCACTTCTTTCTTGCTTTGAGCCCTTGTGCAATATCCCGAAGTCAGTATCAACAGCAAAATGATGTAGTTTTTCATTTTCATTTCCTCATATATATTTTTCTATTAATCATAAATTTCAAATGTACCGAGGTCTACAGTCTCTTTCTTTTTAGTGATCTCTCCGCTTTTAAATACAGCTATATCCGGTGCATTTATATCAGGGTTGGTCATGCTATGAGGTGGTCCAACGGTGGCCATCGAATCCACAGAATATACATACACTTTGTATTTTCCTTTTCTAAGGTATTTGAATTCAAAAACACCATCCGGTCCTGATCTGATACGGTCTCCATAAGAAGCATCTTCTCCGTAAATGATATATACATCCACATCAGCTGCGGGGTATTGCCCTAACAGAACCGAAAAATTGGAATTATAATTTTTTGCATGAACAGTACCTCTGATGGTTGAGCTTCCTCCTTCTCCTGCTGGTTTTTCACAAGCAGCAGTAAGTGTTATTACTGCTGCCAATGTAGCAATTATACTTTTTTTCAATTGATTATATATTAAATTTTACATAAAAAACGGAATCCTATCGTACCACTTCTATTTTCCGAAATTGATCTTCATTCACTCTTATAAAATAGAGTCCCGCAGGCAATGCAGAGATATTGATTGTTTCTGATTGATTGGTAGATATAAGGGTGATTACTTCCTGTCCGATCATATTAAAAACAGCCAGTATGTTTTGTTGTCTGTCGTTATTAAAAACTACCGTAACGGCAGCATTTGCCGGATTCGGGTAAACAACCACAGGCTGCTGATTTTCATTTTCTTTAATACCATTTGCACAATTGGATGCATTAAACGTTGGAATAGCTGCTGAAAAAGGTCCTGTTCCATTCGGACAACGTGCATAGGAAATATCATCACCTTGTGCACCAAAGCTTAAACTATCCAGTACCTTACCTGCAGCATTTGTCAATATCAATTGTTCACCGCTTGCAGACAGTTTAAAGTTACAATGTATATAAGAAGTGGTTGTTGCATTTTCATCTGCCCAAATCAGCAAATAACCATGTGCCGGAATGATCGTATTAGCCGGGAACGTAAATTTGGACGGGTTGGTATAGGAATCCGATAAATGCAGTCCATCCAGAATTACAGGAGAAGATGAGGTATTATATAATTCAATCCAGTCTTCATATTTACCTTTCTCATTCATCTGAAAGGATTTATTGGAAGCCAGGAATTCATTGATCATTACTTTGCCGGAATCAGCTGTTGGTGTTCCTGATTTTAAGAGATGAAATTCATGCTCTGCACGCTCCGGTGAAAATATACCTGCATTGGTATTTTCAGCATATATATAATATTGCATTTGTGCCCCCGTCATTGTCAGTTTGGCACCATATATATTATCGCCCGCTGCTCCATCATTGTTCAAACCATCATCCAGCATCCGGACCCTTGTAAATTTTTCCGTATTTAAAAAACGGTACCCTACATACACTTCACTGCTAGTGGTGTTGGTAACGTTTGCAGTGATTGCAACAGGAGCATTCAAGGCAGGAACAGTATCTGTTGGTTTAACATCTGCTATGACAGGGGTTGCATTTGTAAAATCTGCCAATGACTGCAAATAGGTCAATCGTCCCTCTATCAGTGTGGTTAAGCCAGGTATGGTAAAACTTCCATTTGGTGTATTGGTCGTCATAGCTTCCTGAAACTGCGTATATGTATAGAACTTATTGCTATCCGACGCTACTGCAGTGTCAATTAACGACATCAATTGAGCGGCCTTGGTTTTATAATAATCCGAAGTAAAAATTTCTTTGATAATGGTGCGCATGTGAGCCACGTACATTTTTTTGTATGTTGCATTTGCCTGTATGTCTTTAATCAAAGGCCAGTATTGATCTGTGGAGTGACTTGTTATGGGAAGCTTCTGAAGTTCTGCAATTGTTAAACCACCCATACTGGAATTGGAATTTCCTACATAAGGAAAACCTCCCAATGACATATTCAGATCCCATACAACAGGATTAAAGCGTTTGGTGTCATCTTTATATAAGTAATAATTTTGAGCAAATACGCCATTATAGCTATCCAGGTTCACCATTGCATTATTAAAGGCAAGCATCCAGATGACCCTGTCCACATCTATCACCTTTTCAAGTGATGCAGGAAAATTAGTAACGGTATCACAAAGTTTCACGAGGTCATTCCAGCCATTATCCGATTTCATTTCATAATATTTAAAATAAGCAGAACTATCGGCGCTGATGTATCTCAAATTGCTTTTTGTATTGGAAGTTGCTGTACCGATTGGATTGCATTTGATAAATGTATTCTTAGAAGAATAAAAATGTTCCGAACAAAACGTTTTGGTAATGGATTCATCGTTGGCATAAATACCAATATATTCTCCATTTATGTATACCTGCGCAAAGTTGGACCGCGGACAATCCATATAATTTTTAAGGATATCATACGATAATACTTCTCTTATCAGAGACGGATCAGCGTATCCATTCCCAAGTTTGATGTCCTTAATTCCCTGGTAGGATTGACTCTTATACGTATCCAATTCTATGTGCAATGGATTCTTTTTATAAGTGGCATCATAAGAGCTGTTCCCTTTGTATTTTACTCCTACACTGTCAAACTCAACACCATTGATTTTCACTTTGGAAGCAAGTATATAGCTGTCGGAGCCTGCTTTAGCAGTATCCAGCTGGTTATCCCAATCGGGTTGTGTAAATACAATTTCAATTCTTTGTATTGTATTCAAATCATATAATGTTGTTTGCGCGTTTGCTGACTGAAGCAGCAGACAAGCAAACACAAAACCTATTATTTTTTTCATTGTGTAGAGGAAATTATTGAATGATCCATTTAGAAGTAGATAAATTCCTTTTGCTGTCCAGACTGGTAATAAAATAAATACCGGCATCTAACTGTTCTCTCTCAATGCGCAGTTCGGCTTTATTATACTGCTCATAGCTACGAACGGTTTTTCCGGTAATGTCTCTTATACTCACTGTATGACTGTAATCATTGTCAGCAAATTTCAATGTAGTGTAATCACTGGAAGGATTTGGGAACACGTCTATTTTTTTTGCCAATGTTTGCTCAAAAATACCGGTTACATCACATGCTATGCAGGCAGAAAAGCAAACCACATCCAACGCCAGATCACCTGACAGGGTAACTGTTCTGTTGCCGGAAACAGCACAAGCTGTTGGAACGGTTTCCTCTTTTGCAGTGGTATTTCCATTGACGTATTTGAACTGATAATCACCGGCCGGAACATAAGCAATGTATTCATATACACTGTCATTTATGGCATATAGAGCGGTAGCATTTGGATCCCATGCCTGAAAACTTCCTTCCACATGAGGTCTGTTACCAGGATTGTTTAAATCGATCGGAAGTAATTGGGCCATGTCTACACGAAAACGTAACAGGAATTTATCAGCCGGGGCATTTTGTGCAAATTTTATAGCACCGATATCTGTTGTTCCATTATCCAATGAATCAATATAGACCCAACGGTTGTCAAAAGAAGTGTACATGATCACTCTTGATTCATCCGGAATATATTCTGCTTCATATCCTAAAGAACCATTCACAAATTTATATTCATATTTCTGTCTCGCCGGAATATCAACAACAATACTATATATATTGGTGCTTCCTTCTTGTATCATCTCTGTTAATCCCGGATCCCAATCATCGGAATATCCGGCTAATATTTGAAAATCTCCCATTACATGTACACCGTTAGGACTAACGGTTTCTTCAGACATATCAACGGAAAATTTTACTTTTTTTGCAAAAGCAAAACTGGTAAAAGTAGTGGCAATAGCTAATAATAAAAGTTGTTTCATATGGGATGTTGTTTTAAAATTATTATTTGATTAAAGATATTTTTTTAGTAAATGCAGGATGAATTCCATCAGAAATCTGTAGAAAATAAATTCCATTCTCAAAAGCAGACAAGTCAATTTGATCAACATTTTTCTGTATTTCTACCAGCTTTCCAACCGGATCAATAATGCGAATTTCATAATCCGCACCATACAACTGTGAATTATCTATTGTCAGGATACCGGTTGTCGGATTGGGATAAAAATTCATTTTTTCTTCCAGTTCATTCACGGATATTCCGGTAATACCTTTGTAGGCAACACCGGCTGAGTACATGTAAACACAACCTTTGCTATCTGTTATTCTTACCACGTATTTTCCATTTTTTGCCGGTGTGTAAGTTTGACTGGTAGCACCGTTAATCAGTACACCATTCAAGTACCATTGATAAGTTGTTGCCGGAGTAGAACTCAACTCACTTCCATTGATGGTAATTTTAGGCTGATCCGGCGGCGCATTTTCCACATAACATTTATTATAGCGATATGCTTTTGCACATTGTCCGTTCATAGATCTTGTCCACAATTTAGTACCACTCGGACTAAATTCATTGATGATTCCTGATGTTGCAATGCAAACCAATGTATTACCGTTCGGTAATTGCTGTGAGCTACCCATATTACTGTTGTAGCCGCCTGATGCCTGCCTTTTTGTATAGCTTGCAGGTGCATACGCTTGTCCCGCTGTAATTTTATAGGTATAACCATCAATGGGCGGTTCGATCATATCTGCGCAGGAAGCCTGACTTGAAATTCCATTATTATTATAGGCAACTAAATATCCGGCATTGGGTACTCCCTCCGGAATCCAATGTGCATCATGCGTTACATTCAATACTTTTGTTCCGGTTGCTCCATAGGCAGCAGGATTTCCCCAGCGATACAGAATATCTCCTCCTTTACCGGAGTTTCCACCTTTGTGTGAAGCTGCTTCTGCAGTGGTTGTACTGTGATCGATCACATATATCTCACTAAAGTTGTGGCTGCTGAATGTTATTTGATCAAGAATAGGATTGTAATCAATACCATTCATGTGTTGCCAGTCTTTCGCTGCTTTATAATTGATGTTGATTAATTCGGGATGCTCTACGATCGAACTTTGATAATTTGCAGCAGATGCATTTGTATTTTGAACAAGGTGATCCCAGGTATGCCATTCCCAAACTATTTCACCACCGGTGGCACCAACAGGTTTTACTTCTACGATTTTATCGGGCCACATGGCACTTCCATAGCTTCCGCCGGCAGCAGCTACTTCAGATGCCGATTTTAATTCATAGGCAATCAGTAATACATTTCCATTAGGCATCGGACAAATATCGTGATGTGTGCAATATTGTGTTGTAGAATATACATAGTTCCATAAAATAGTACCATCGTATGCTACTTTTTGAACTTGCCCACAGATGGGTCCTCCTGAAAAAGAGTTACCCGATCTGGAAACAGTTCTCCATAAAATCCCCCCCGGTTCGAGGTAAGAAGAGTAACCCGTTTTTTCAGTAGAGCTGTGTGTCCAGGTTTTCACAATTTTAGCAGCATTCCCATCTGCAGTATCTACCAGCACAGTAGTGTTCCCGGTACTATATAACGTGTAGTCACCCCATTGCTGAGCCTGTAATTTCGATGTGCTTGAAATTGTAAGAAACAATAAACAACATTTAAAGTAAAAGTTTTTCATGTTAAGCTAAATTTTAATGATCATGTTTGTCAGGTGTAAAGAACAATGCCTTTATCAAATTTAAATTTAGATAATTAAAATAGAAAACTTTCGAGAAATAGAAGTTCCGGCTGATTTCATAGACGAACTTTTTTTACTAAATTGTTATTTCAATATTATTAATAGGTTATTATTTATTATTAAACCAGGCTTTACTTTTGGTTTATCGGCTATAAAAAACCATTGATCAGAAAAAACAAACTATTCATTTTCAAGTACTCTTTTTTCCGATTTTCCGAAGCACGGATTTATTAATACTTTTGGGAATACAATATAACATCCGTCATTCAATTATTTTTTATGCTTGAACTCAACTTTCATCCCTTTCCGGAACTTCATACGAAGCGTCTTCTTTTACGCAAGTTTACTTATGATGATCAGGAACCCATTTTTGAACTACGTTCGGATCGTAGTGTCATGAAATACATCCCCCGTCCTGTTTCGGAAACACTGGAGGATGCAAGAAAACACATAGAACTTATTTTACAAAAAATTGATGCAAATGAAGGGATCAACTGGGGAATAGAGGAACTGAGCAGTAAAAAGCTGATTGGTGTTATTGGACTGTTTAAGGTTGATAAAGAAAATTACCGGGCTGAAGTCGGTTATATGCTTAACAGTAAATGGCATAACCAGGGCTTCATGCATGAAGCTTTACAAGCGGTCATTGATTTCGGATTTAAGGACATGAAGCTGCATTCCATAGAAGCCATCATCGATCCTTTAAATGAAGCTTCTGCCAATCTATTATTGAAACACAAATTCCGTAAAGAGGGACATTACCTTGAAAACTGTTATTTTGAAGGTACCTTTCTGGACTCTGTTGTTTTTTCGCTGGTAAAAGGAATTGATTACAAATAGTTTTTAATGAGTACCGGAACGTTGTACCAAAATCATTTTTTCAATCTTCTTTAACAGCGAATTTACTGAAAGCTTATGATGCAGTCGTTTCGGGCGAGGTCAAAAAAGAAACCGGACTGAAGAAGCACCTACCCGAAAGCATACACCAGATTATAATTTACGTTAATTACTGTTCATCCGGTCCAAACAGACACATTATAATATCATCCTTTTTTTCTATCCAGATCACATAGCATGTCTGAATGAATATTCAATCCAATATTGGTCATGTTATACACATGTTCTGTTGACACCAGGTAAACAATCTCACAAATTTCCCGTTCGGAATAATAGCGTGCAAGATTATCAAATGTAGCTTTGTCCATCTTTTTTTCCCTGGTGAGCATGGTCACATAATCCAGTGCCGCTCTTTCTTTGTCAGTAAATAAAGGACTTGTTTTATACTGATCCAATGAATTGAATTTTGCTTCACTCAACGAAGCCCTGATGGAAAAAAGCCTTCCGATATCAATACAAAACAAGCAGATATTGATACGCGCCACTTGTTCACGTATAAGCATAATTGTTTCCAGCGAAAGTGTGAGCTTTTTATCCAGTTTACTTATTTTCTGATAAAATAAACCAAATGCAATCGGCAAACGTGCCGAATTTACTTTTAAAGGTGTAATCACTTTCCCAAACTGTTTGCGTGTAAAATAATAGGCCAGCTTCATCATCAACCCTTTTGGTTTTTCGATGGGTGCTAAGAATGTATCCATAACCATGAATTAGATTTAAATGTTTGCAATAACAAGAAGTATTGCAAAATTAGTGAAGACCATTCAATTTCTGCTTCGAATAAAGAGTGATTTCTGTTTTTTTATCTTTTTTTTATACTGACTTTCATCCAATTTATCTTTATATTAACTTCACCAAACAGTTCTCTACATGCCCGCATCAGAATCCTCCAATCTCATAAAACTTATAAAATCACTTAAACAGGGTGAAAAACGACATATTACACTGGAACTTTCCAGGTACAAAAAAGAAAATAATTTATTGAAATTGTACCAGCTTATCAGTAATGCGAGTTCCGTAACTGATGCAGATATCCGTAAAAAAATCAAGGATAAAAAATTCATTTCACAGTTAAGTATTAACAAGCACAAGCTATACTCTACCATCCTGGATTCTTTGTATTCTTTTCATTTGCGAAGCTCACCCTTTCATCAGGTGATGACCATGATCAATGAAGCCTACCTTTTATACAGTAAAGGTATCACGAAGGCAAAAGAAGAATTGCTTCAAAAAGCAGCTGTTCTTGCTGAAAAATATGAATTAAGGGAACTTCAATTGCAAATCATCAACCTTCAACTTAATTATCAGCGAAGTGAGTCATTAGCACTTACAAAAAAAATGGATCCGATTTGTGAAGCGTTAAAAGAAGAGCAAAAACTTAATCAATTACTCAATGAATGCATTATGTTTGAGCATACACCGGGTTCGCGTTTGAATCCCCGGCAAAAAGAAGATTTAAAAAGAATGATGTTCCTGGCCATGTCATTTAAAACAAACTCCTTCACCGCATCCTATTATCGTTTACGCATTTGTTTCTCTATTTATGCTATCCCGGGTGATCATTTACCTTCTCATGAATATGCACTTGAAATAATAAGATTATTTGAAAAAAATTCCCATATGCTTCAATTGGAATCCTGGAGAATAGAATACATTGAATCATTAAGAAATTTTATTCCTGCTTTTACATTTTATGGAAAAACAAAACTAAAAGACTTTATATACAATGAAGTGAAACAACTGGATGTTCCGGATACCTATAAAGCCAGCATGGCCGTTAACATTATTGATTCATATATTCAAAACGGTGAATTTTTTGAAAATGAAAAAAAAATAAAAGATATTGAAAAACATATCGACTATTACAATCACCATCTTTCCGTATACAATTTATATGTGATTTACTTTAACCTATCGGTTATGAATTTTGGAATGCGTAATTATTCCAAAGCGCTGTACTGGTTAAATGAAATCATTAATAATGAAGGAACAAATAGCGTAAATATCAGTTTACGCATCATGACACGCATTGTACGACTAATCATTTTTTATGAAATGGGAAACGTTGATCTACTGGAAAATTACACACGTTCCACCAATCGCTATCTGACAAAACAAGACACTCATTACCGGGTTGATCAATACCTGGTAAAAAGTATCCGTAAAATGGCTACTATATATACGGCCAAAGAGAAAATTCTTTTCTTTAAAGAAGTAAAAAATGAACTGATTACTTTTTCAAAAGATAAAATTGAATCCAGGGCCTTTTATTTTTTTGATTTTATTTCCTGGTTGGATAGTAAAATAGAAAATCAGTCTTTTGCAGATATTATCAAACAAAAAAATCATAGACGGTTAAAAAAAGTAAAAAGCGATGCCGATCCGGAATAAAAAACCCCATGTGTCCTGTCACATGGGGATCCAATAATCCAACTTTCCATCAATTACTCTAAAAAAATCGAAGGCATTGCATTATTATTCTTTTACATTAATTAAAAGAATTTTGTCTGGGTTGAACTAAAACCAGCACCTGCGCCAGCACCGACACCTTTACTGGTTCCGCTCAATTGCTTACCCCAGAGAGAGCTATTATTTACCATTACCAAAACCATTATTATTAATTCTAGAATTTGATTGCAATTTTAAGATGAAATTCAACGATAATAAAACCAATATTATCACACACATTAATTCTATTTTGATGTAAAAAAATAAGCAGGACACTCTGTGTATCCTATTCAATAAGGTTTTTAACAAACCAAATCAGTATGCAATATTAACAGCATAATAGATTTTAGACAATCATTTTTGAGTGACCACCGGGAACGTTATACCAGAAGAAGGTTGAAGCCCGCAACAGGTTATTTTCTATTCATCCTGTAGGCCTCCACGCAACAGAAAAATATTTTAATTATTGCTTAATTCTCTTTGTTTCATCTTCAATAGCGGTCTTTTTTTCCTAGCTTTTTCTATACTTGACCTGCCAAACTTAAACCCTTCAATGGGTTATAGAACAAAATTTGACTCTACAGAAAACTCGGTTCACACTTTTTACTTTCCAAAATGCTTTTTGATAAAAAACAGCAAATTCTATATTTATCGCTACCTTAATGCTACAACCAGATTTGATTATGAAGATAAACAATACGTTATTCCTTATAATATTAGCGATACTATGTTTCAGGTTATTTCTCAATTAATAAAATACACAGTCACAACGCAAATAAAAATAGTAACTGATACCGTAGATTTATGTTCTATTCGCGAATCCGTCAGGCAAATGGTTAAAAGGCATATTGTGCCGGAAACCAAACCTTTTACTCCTCCTGTTGTGAATTAGAATAGAGAAAAAGAATTAGCAACAGGTCATTTTACAGTTTTTCTTAAAAATTGAAACAGGTATTGGATAAACACTATTTTTGTTGCATGAAATCAAAAATCCTCACACCATTACTGGCCGCTGTACTCCTGCTCTGCTCCACAGCAACGATACAGGCACAACACCTGAAACCCGGTTTTGAAAAAGCAGAATGCCTGGAGATGCTTAAAATCAATCAAAAGGCACACATTGACCTTGCAAAATGGGAGGATTACAGTGATGTGCCTCCTCCAAACGATTTTAAATTCATTTACCGTTCCCAGGTTGTTGGTTTTGATAACCTGTGGGATTTGTGGATGAGTGTTACCAAACCAGTGGCAGTGATTGCCATACGCGGCAGTGTACCTTCAGAAGCCAGTTTCCTTGCCAACTTTTATGCAGCCATGGTTCCTGCGAAAGGAGAACTCCAACTCACAACATCTTTTAAATTTTCTTATACCCTCTCCCAACATCCAGCTGCTGCAGTTCATGTGGGCTGGCTCGTATCCATGGCCTATTTATCGCAGGATATTGTACCCAAAATCGATTCCTGCTATAAAAAAGGAATCAGGGAATTTATTTTAACCGGTCACAGTCAGGGTGCAGCCATTACTTTCTTATTGAATTCTTATCTCGAAAATTTAAAAAGTGAAAACAAGCTTCCGGCCGACATCCGTTTCAAAACGTATTGCAGTGCCGGTCCAAAACCCGGAAACTTATTTTATGCCTATGATTATGATTACCTCACACAGGATGGATGGGGGTATAACCTGGTAAATACGGCCGATTGGGTACCCGATACACCTTTTTCTGTTCAGACCGTAAGCGACTTTACAGCGGTCAATCCTTTTCGTGGTGCAAAAAAAGTAATTAAAAAACAAAAATTTCCGGTTAACCTTGCTTTAAAACATGTATACAATAAATTAAGCAGGCCCAGTGAAAAAGCACAACGCAACTACCAAAAATACCTGGGTAAAATGCTTTCCAAAACCGTGAAAAAACAGTTTCCCGAATTCGTACCCCCCTTATATTACAACAGCAATTATTATGTAAGAGTGGGTAGTACCATTATTTTAAAAGCGGATGATGACTATTTCAAACAGTTTAGCAATGAACCAACTAACCCCAACATCTGGCAACACCACTGGCCCAATCCCTACTTGCACCTGACGCAAAAATTAATAGCGAACTAAACACCGATCTTATCCGGGTGCTGCACAACAAAACTGTTCTTCTGTTTTTTGATAACAGTTATTCGCTGACAGGAAAAGCGAGCGAAAACGGGGCGTTTGTCTCCATTGCCGCTGCGATAAACCAGAGATAACAATCAGAGTTCCCAGGAAACCGTTCTCGTTGTGCCAATGCTGAAGCTATGCACAAGTGTTCGAAAACAAATGTATCACAGGCTTATCAGTAACTTGTGCTATTAAAAAAGTTGAAAAAGCAGTTTTGATACAAAGTATCCGATGCTCACTTAAAAAAATAATTATTCTTTTGTAAAATTCAAATTTAATCGTAATTTTACGATACAATTAAAATCACCTTTATTCATGGGTATCACAAAAACGGAAGAGTTTAGCGTAAAAGATAACAGGATCGCCAAATATGCCAAGGCCCTGGCGCATCCTGCCCGTATTGCCATTTTACATCTGCTCATTAAGAAGCAGGCCTGTATTTGCGGTGACATTGTTGACGAGCTACCCTTATCACAAAGCACCGTTTCCCAACACTTAAAAGAACTTAAAGCAGCCGGACTGATCAAGGGAGAAATTGACGGTGTAAAAATTTGCTATTGCATTGACGAGAAAGAATGGGGAACCGCCAAAATGTATCTGACATCCCTGTTTTCAGCCACCATAAAGAAGAACAACTGCTGTTAAACAAAATCTTCCACCAATAAATTGAAAAACAAGAAACAAAACATCTATTAAAAAAATTTACAAAAATCAATCGTTATATAACGATAATACTAATTAATAAACAAAACTCATGAAACTGTCTGAAATTAAACAACACCTGAGCATGATCAACAGTGTCAATTTTTTATTAGAGAACGGACACAGGATTCCTGAACATTTTCACGTCACCGAAG
>CAZMRM010000050.1:0-857 GCA_964568515.1 uncultured Chitinophaga sp.
TTGTTGTAAACCAGTCCTGCATTCAAGCTAACAATAATTCCGGCAATGATCCAAGCTAAAATGCTAACCCAGGATTTATTTACAAATTCTCCCATTTTGCTTTTATCGCTGGTGAGATGAATGAGTGGGATAATGGCAAATCCCAGCTGCATGCTTAGTATAACCTGACTTAAAATAAGCAGCTCTCCTGTAGCCTGTTCTCCGTAAAGGGAGATGACAATGAAAGCAGGTACAATGGCAATCATACGCGTAATTAACCTTCTCAACCAGGGTTGTATACGGAGGTTAAGATATCCTTCCATTACAATTTGTCCAGACAATGTTCCGGTAAGTGTCGAACTTTGTCCGGCAGCTATCAGTGCTACTGCAAATAAAATAGGAGCAAAGCGGGTTCCGAGCACATCATGTAACAGGTTATGTGCATCCTGAATTTCAGAAATATCCGTACGTCCAATAGAAAAAAAGGCTGCTGCAGCAAGAATTAAAATGGCAGCATTTACGAATAAGGCTAAATTAAGTGCGATGGTTGTATCAATAAAATTGAATTTTATTGCTTCTTTAATACCTTGTGGCGTTCGTTCAATATTTCTGGTTTGTACCAAAGAGGAATGGAGATATAAGTTGTGAGGCATTACCGTAGCTCCGATAATACCTATTGCAATATACAGTGCTTCTTCGTTTGGTATGGATGGGATAAAACCTTTTATAAGTTGAGCGCCGTCTGGCTTTGCAAAAACAAGTTCGGTAATAAAAGCCAATCCAATGGTTGCAATAAGTACAAGGATAAATGCTTCCATTTTACGGATACCATGCTTTTGTAGCACCAATAGTAATAAGGTGCTACAAAAGCATGGTAT
>CAZMRM010000050.1:867-2692 GCA_964568515.1 uncultured Chitinophaga sp.
GTAATAAGGTATCGCATACGGTAATGGTAACTCCCCATAACAAAGGAATATCAAAGAGTAATTGTAAACCGATGGCCATTCCAATGACTTCCGCAAGATCGCATGCTGCAATAGCGATTTCTGCAAGCAGCCAGTTAAAAAAGTTTATAACAGGGTGATAGGTAACTCTTGATGCCTGGGCCAGATCCAAGCCTCTTACCAAACCCAGTCTGGCACTTAAGCTTTGCAGTAAAAGTGCCATGAGGTTGCTCATCAAAAGTACCCATAATAAGGAATAACCGAATTTACTACCTCCTGCAATATCAGTTGCCCAGTTTCCGGGATCCATATATCCGACACTTACTAAATAAGCCGGCCCGATAAAGGCGAAGAGCTTTTTCCAAAATCCGGTTTTTTTTGTAGAAACACTGGCATTAACCTCTTGTAATGATTTATTCTCCATAGCGTACAAATGTATAGAAATGGTTGGGGAGTATAAACTATATTTTTGGTTAACCTAAAAAAATAATTTGAAATGTGAAGAGTTTAACGAAGGGAACATGGCTAAAAACAAAGGAGGTAATCTGTTAAGATTACCTCCTTTGTTCTCAATCACAAAAACTTAAAACCATAAACTCTTATTTTCCGATCAGCAATCAATTGAAATCACTTCCCGTGTTTCCTAAATTTAATTAGGATAATTACCGGAATATTTACGACTTCTTTCTCCAAAATGTTACTGTCTTTGACAAATTATTTTTAGTAATTCTTCTAATTCAAGGATTAAAATCCACAAACAGTGATTTTTTTTATACTAAACGATCAAATAGTTCTACAAATTGATTTATCTTAAAAACCAATTAACTGCGCAAAATTTTACCTCCTTTAAAAAATTAATACAGAACCGGATAAGAAATTATTGATTTCAAGGGTTTAATGATTTTTGCTAAATCTATATCCGTAAATAAACATACCATTTCCTGTAGAGCGCTATTCTCAACTTTACTTGGCATCTCAATTGACTTCTATTGTTTAACCAAAATAAATTATTAACATATAAAAAAATAAAATTATGGCTTATTCAAGAAGAAATCCGTATTCAAATCCGGAAAGAAATCAAAGATCGTATTCTCGTCCGTATGGACAAAGTAACAATAATCGTTACAACAACGAATATGATAATTATACAGAGCGCAATCGTTTTTATAATGACAATGATGATGATCATTATGAAAACGATTATGACGTTTATGCAAGTGATCGTTTTAATGATGAAGACGATAGCTATGGTTATGAAGGTAACCAAAGAGGTCAATATGGCCGTTATTCTAATGGAAGAGAAGCCGGTTCAAATGGTAACTATGGAAGAGGAAACCAAGGTGGATACTATGGCAGTAATCAGGGAAGCTATGGTGGTAACTATGGTCGTGAAAATCAAGGTGGCTCCTACTATGGTAACCAAAGCAACTATGGCCGTGAAAACCAGGGGTACTTCGGAAATCAAGGTGGTAACTACGGTAATGGCAGCCATTCTGGCCGTAGCTATGGTAGCTATAGTGACCGTGATAATTCCGGATATGGTGGAAACACTTATGGCCGTTCTTATACCGGTTATGACAATGATTCTTCCAGCTATGGTTCAGATAACAACCGCCGCAGAAGACGTAACAGATATGCATACTAATCAATCGAGCAGGCTGCTTTGTCAGCCTGCCTGTTCACAAACTTTTAAATTATAAATTATGTCAACAAAAACACCGACCTTAAGTGGTACTCAAGATAAACTTAGTGATAAAACCAGTTTTGGTGCTAAGGGTTTGAAAAGCGGTAAGGAATCTCTGAAAAG
>CAZMRM010000050.1:2702-3693 GCA_964568515.1 uncultured Chitinophaga sp.
TTTGAGGAACTGTTGCAAGATACTTACAATGCGGAGAAACAAATCGTAAAAGCATTACCAGAATTGGCCAAAGCTGCTTACGATGAACAATTACAAGATGCTTTTGAAACTCATTTGGAACAAACCAAAAGACAAGTAGAACGCCTTGAAAAAATATTTGATCGTTTAAGGATTGACAAAGGAAATGAAACTTGCGAGGCTCTTGAGGGGCTTGTTAAGGAAGCAAAGGAAATTATAGATGAACATGAAAAAAGTATTGTTCGTGATGTTGCTTTAATTATTGCTGCGCAAAAAGTTGAGCATTATGAAATTGCTGCATATGGTTCCCTTGTCGAGCTTGCAGATGTACTTGGTCTTAACAGAACTGCTGATATTCTTGAGCGTACGCTTAATGAAGAGAAAGAAACAGATGATCTTCTTTCTGAAATTGCACAGGATGTTAATGATGAAGCATTGGAAGAAAGTCCTGCAGAATTTGAGTACAAATCAAATTAATAGTAGCGATTTCTCATAAAAAAAGCGTTGGTAAGTGCCAACGCTTTTTTGCTTCACATAATTTTAAACATCGTTCACTGCATTCAGTATTTCAGAAGTTTATTAGTAATTTCCCACACTATCCATTTCTGTGGAATTCTTATCATTTGTATTTGGGCTTGCTGTTGTATTGTAAAAAAGGAGGTTACACATTTCAGACAAAAGTCTGATCGATTTTTAATATTCCCACATTCCAATTAAAAATGATTGTTAAAAAGCAATGGATATTAAAAATCCCCACAAACCTTGATAATGTCTGGATTTAAAGGTTTGTGAGGATCCATAATTTTAATCTGGCCGTTTATTTTGTTCCTGTAGAAGCAGGAGTTGATGCGGGTGTTGGTGGAGCAGAGGCCTGATTTGCCGCAGACGCTGCCGGTTGATTTTTTCCAAAAATAAAGTTAATTCCGAAATGCAGCTGTGTACCTTTTGTTTGATAAGGAAAAATCGTTCCGAT
>CAZMRM010000050.1:3703-14212 GCA_964568515.1 uncultured Chitinophaga sp.
ATTATCCATTGCAATATAGAATTGAAAAGGACCGCCTGCTATTGCTGCTCCAAGTCCAACATTGGTGTAACTTCTATTGCTGATAGAGTAGGAGGCTGATAAATTTAACCATTCATCAACATGATGATTAAAGGATACTGCCATCCCCGGACGCAAACGTTTGTCAAAAAATTGTCCGTATAAAATAACACCGATATTATTGTTATCAGATGTTTTAAAGTTGGCTCCAAAATACACCTGAGTGGAGAGTGAAGTCTTATAGCTTCGGTGTAACGTATCCACTTTGAAAATTTCAGATAAAGAATCTCCCAATATTTTACCAATTTCTTTTGTGCTGGCAGAATCGTTATTTATAAACTGATTCAATTCGAAACCATTATAGGTGAACTTCGCATTTTGATCGTGACTTACATAATTATTTACATTGTAATTCCATCGAATGAATCCAAGATCCAATAAGCTGGCAGACAGGGTTATTTTTTCAGTTGCCTTATATTCCATACCTAAGTCAGCACCATAACCATTGTTTTTTCTTTTAAACGCATAATTACCAAAGCTAAAAGAAGTTTCATCGGGTCCTAAACCCGAACTGTTTAATTCAATGTTTCCTTTTGCAGTAATAGAAAAATCATCCGAAGCCGTTAACAAAGAAATATTTGTTTTTTTTGCATTAAAATTTTCCATGCCGTACAGGTATTTAAGCTTTAACCCCAAAGATAGTTTATCTGTGATTTGCCTTGTGGCACCGATTGCATATTCTCTATAATGAGAAAGATCCAGTCCAAAATTAAAACTCACTTCTTTGTCAAGGAAAGCTCCATTTCCTCTCCATGCAAATTCCATAAAATTTTTAGTATAACGGAAGCGTACATTTGCCCGTTCTGTGATGTTGAAGGTAAAATAATTTTTTTCCACTTTTATTCCAAAAGAAAGAAGATCAATGCGGAAATTCATATGTACATAATTATTTTTACGAAGTTTATTAATCACGTTCGCAAAATCAAGGTATAATGAATCGTCTTCCCGGTGTTTGATTGCATCTGAATATTTAAATCCACTGTTTCCAGCGTTTATATATATGGAAGATACAGCAGGTATACCCAAAAATATTTTGCCGCCATCAGGAATAAATGCAGGATTGAGTTGATTACGTTGTTGTACAAAATTCATATTATACAATGTAAAGTCCTGTTGTGCGAGGGAGTAATTGTATAAAAATAACCCTGTAAACAATAAACAAAGTGTTCTTTTCATATATTGGTTCCGTAATTTGTTTTAAAAATGATTATTTAGATTTTTTTTCTAACCTGAGCCTGTACACCCAGTTTGAAGTCGATTTTGTAGTTCGAGTAAATCCTTACATTGGTATTACCACCGCTTGCCGTAGAAGCATTTGCTTTAATCAACAGAAATTTAGCAGTTTTCAGTTTTCTGATACGTTCTTGTGTAAGGACAACGTCATATATTTTTTCGGTTGGCGCTACCACCTTGCTGGTAGATGGATTCACAATTCCCGATTTTAAGATCAGCTGGTAAGGGGTAACCAAAGAGTCAAGTGTTTTATAGGTGCTATCTGTAAAATAAACCTGCATGGCCACATCTATTGGGAATCCATTGGAATTAAAGGTTCTAACAGTTAATGTTTCAATATCGGAGGTCAAATTTTCTTCCAGTTTAAATTCTATTGTATCAATCAAAATAAAATCTTTTGCTGTTCCCCAAAGTGGCAGCTCTATTTCCATATCTACCTTAAAACGGCTGGTATCCAAAATAAAATTATCATGGGTTGCACCAGCAGGATTACTCTTGGAATCCAGTTTATAAATAAAATATTGAGGCGCTTTTTTGATGATAGCAAAAAGATTACTATTTAAATTATTCAATGTAAAAGATCCGGTTAACGTTTGTCCGATCTGATTTTTGTTTGGACTAAGCAATGGTAAAGGACTAGGATATCCCGTAATCTGAAAAGGAATAGCTCCCGGTGTATAAGCATCCAGTTGAGAAATATTTGCTTCGATCGGAATGCCATAAGAGTTGGAAATAATCATTTTTAAACGGGGATCAACAAAAGAGATGAGTCCGCTTCCGATGGCATTTTTAAATACAGAAATATCGACGGTATCTGTATCGAGTGATAAAGGCAATTGGCCAAGATCACCAAACATACGATCAAAACGAAGATTTTTAAAATCCCCGGAAAGCATGATTCTGTTAGAGGTAGTAGGAGGTGTGCTACTGTTGCCATAAATAGTGACTTCATAATTCACCGCAAACTGGTTACTGGTTGTTCCACCATTTGTCATATCAAACTGATAACCTGTTAAATCGATTGTGGTATTGGCTACAACCGGTACAGTTCCCGAATAGTTTACTACAATGGTTGTAGAAAATATTTTTCCACTCTTTTTTGCAGCCGGGATATCAATTTTTACACGGGCATTGTATTTAAAGTCTGAGTTGAGTTTCAAGTCAATAATCCCTGTTTTAAATAATACCGAATCAATTTTAGGATTATTGGTTCCGGGTGTAAAACTTACCGTTTGTGTGTAAGGTACGGTAATCGTTGCATTTGAAACAAGAACCGGAATTTGTGACAGATCGAGTGAAGCTGTATAGGACGGAATACTTTGATCAGGCATCTGAACAAGATCTGACGCGATAATCGAGAATAAATTACCTTGATATACCAATGTGCAGAAATTAGTACTGTCGACTTTGATCACACCCGATTTGTCCTGATTCGTAAGAATATCCTGAACCGTTAGAGAGGAATGAACAAGCGCAGCAGCAAGATTGGGGTTCCATTCAGTTTTTGCAAGCTTTTCCAGTTCAAAATGATCTTTGAGGCAGGAGGAAACGAAAACAAGAATAACAAAAGCAGAGGTAAAAGTAAGAAGACGTTTTTTTTTAAAATTGTAAATAGTCATAGGTTTTGATTGTTAGGTCGCAAATAGTATTAAAAACAACAATGCGAAACAAATATAAGTATTTAAGGAAGTTAACGACCGAATGACCTTATTTTTTAGAAGAAATAAAAAACTATAGAAAAAAGAATACTTTAAAAGAAAACCCCGTTACTTTGCACCAGGCAAAATAATGGGGTTACTCACTTGGCAAAAATGAAATCCTATCAGTAAATTCCTTTTTTATAAGCTGCGATTGGATTTTCCAATGTCCCTGCAAAAGGAGGTACAGCTGGCGCATCCGCACTTTCCTGATAACCTGAAGTAACCAGGCGGAAACGATTCAGACAAAACCTTCTGAAATCGCTGACAAAAAGATCATATTGTTTATAGCGTTTTTCCATTTCCGGAAATGTATGCTGGTAATCATTGATAACATCGGCCACCTGCTTCCAAAAAAGCTCTTCTTCATAATTTAAATGATGGGATAGAATAGCAGAAAAATAACGGAAGAAACCATCAAAAATATCCGTAAAAATAAATAAGGTAACATCTTCTTCCGGGATCTCATACAACACTTTCCGGATTTCCTTAGCTGTGGCATGATAGGCTCCGGGGGCCAACTGCACTTCCTCCACAAAATCTTTTAAAACCATACGTGTAGGAATATAATCTTTCAAAAGCAGAATGACATTTTCACCATGGGGAACAAAAAACATCTGGTGTTTATAAAAACAATGAATTAACGGCCGCAGATATGCGTCTAAATAAGCCTTTACCCATTGTGAAACACTTAAACCCGATTTTTCAATAAAGGAACCCAATAGTGGTTTTTTATCGGTGTCCACATAAAGAAGACCAGCCATTGTAACAGGCTTTTCATTATCAGCATACTTCATAACACTTTCCCGCCAGATAACACCCAACATTTCATTGTATTGGTAAGGTGCACCGCTTATTCTGCTAAAATGAGGATGTATGTAGCTCAATGTAGCAACCTCTTTGAGCAAAATAAATCCGGATTTTTTTAAAAAATCGTCGTTTCCTATTATGCTGTATACCCATTCGGCCATCATAGGGGCTACCTGTAGTTTGTCCGGCGAAAGACCACGATATAAAGTGGTGTTTAAAATGCTTAAGGAAGTTTTTACATAATGTTTAAAAGGATGCGTTGCATTAAAAAAGGTACGGATGGATTGTTGCGCAAAATAATTATCATCACTAAAAGTAATGGGAATTATATTTTTTAAAGCAATTTCATTGGCAAACATAAAGATCAATTTGTTGTTCCATTGCCATTCATGTACAGGCATATAAAAATAATCGGCGGGTGCAACTCCGCTTAATAACAAGGTTTCATTAAAATGACTCCTTGTTTCTTCATCCAGTTCAATTGCCATTAATTCATCATACTTCAGATGATTCATGCTATTAAACCTCGACATGGATCTTGAGACTGCTATCCAAAGTAACCGTACTGCATTTCCTGCTTCAGGTGCATAATGAATATAATCTGAATAATTAAAGCCTATCCGGCCTTTATTCATGATCAACCAGGGATGTCCATCCATTTGTTGTTCAATTTGCTGGTAAGAAGCATCAGCCAGCTCATCCGACAATAATTTATTCTTTGTGGCAATATAACAATCCGCATACAGACCTTTATAAACTTCTTCCGTAAAACGTGTAAGGTTGGAAGAAGTGATACCGATTGTTTGTTGTAATTCAATGAAAAAATCTATCGCATTCAGTTCAGAAATTTCATTTCCCTTTTCTATTTTTTTTATACTTTCAGGAACAATTACCCAGTAATCCATTGCATGATGAGCACCTTTAAATTCATACGTGATGTATTCATTATCAGTCGATAATTCAAAAAAAGTATATGTTGTCTCCTGTTTTATTACTGATGGTGCAATTAAGAGTTCATGCATGAGTTCAGCTAATGATTTCGAGATAAATGCCCGATTAACTTCTTTCCATCTGTTCGTTTCCAAAGTTCTGCTTGCTTTAAAAACTGTTTTGCTGATGGATTCATTTGTAATTAAACCTGTTTTATTCATAGTTTCTTTTATTAATTTTTTAGTATGACCATTTCCTTTTTCTTCTGGAATGATAAAAGAAGAACCAAAACACTCATTCCTGCCGTTGCAATCAGCGCCAGAATAAAAAGTGGATATTGACCGTAATTTGTAATTAATGGAGCAGCAGCAAGCGGAGCTAGAAGCACAGATACACTTTGTACCACATTCACATAACTATAGTATTTATAAATATTTTTACTGGTACTCAAATTAAAAATCATCATATCCACAATGACCTCACAAACAAACATTCCCATTCCATAGATAATTCTTCCTGCCATCAGCATGGACTTAATTCCCGGAAATATCTGCATACCTGTTCCAATGATCATAAGACCACAAGATGCAAGCAATAAAGCATTGAGCGGGTAGGAGCTCATTAATTTAACAGTGAAAGGAGCAATCAGCAGTGCTATGATATTAGGTATAATAAAAATGAAAGCTGCCATTGTTATACTTATTGACCCGTATGTATCTGTCAGAAAAAGGGTATAATAAGGACGGATAATAACCATCGCAAAATAGAACAAGAGTGTTATGGAACAGAGCAAAATAAAATCACGCAGACCGGTAAAGGTGTTTCCGGTTGATTGAACATTATTTTCTTCTGCTGCTTCCGGCTGTAGTCTTTTTGCAAGAATGTATCTGCTGATCAGCATCTGTAAAATGTCCATGCAACCTACTACTATCAGTATGTGCCGAGGTTGAAGATATTCTATAAAGTACCCCCCCAATAAGGTTGAAATCACTACTCCCATATTCAGAATAATGGATATTCCGGAAATAGCCGCCGCGCGCTTATCTTTAGCCGAGGTTTTCACCAGAAAAGGATAGATCAACAGGTAACTGCTTTTTAATAGTTCGATTACAATGGTACATATAAAAAAATAGTTAAGTGTACTTGCAAACGAGCTAATAATACAGATAATACCCGCAGTGCCCTGTGTATAAGAAAGAATCTTTAAGGGGTCATAACGTTGGGTAAGCCAGGACCAAAAGGGAAAAGATACAATCATGGCAAGGCGGCAAACAGCAATAAAAATTCCGGTGATCAATAATGAATGCTCCTGATATACGTGCTCAAAAAACTGAGGATAAAACGGAATGAGCATGGAATCTGCAAGTACTGCTAATAAAGCCGTCAGGTATAATAATTTTCGTAAGGTTAATGGCTCTCTCATATTAATAGGCTGACATTACTTTTTCCAATTGAGGTACTTTTTTAATATTTGAAACTGGTGCAGAAAACGATTGAAAAGTAATTTGCTTTTCCATTTTGTAATATTCGTAGCCCAGTATTTCATTAAGGATAGTAGCGTTTCGATAAGGTGCCATCCCAAGATCCGGAGCTAAAAAACCATGTGTGTGCAGTTCAGCATTCAACACAAAGATTTCGTTGTTTGACTGATCTATGGAATAATTTTTATTAACGGCAAACCTTCCTTTGCTGTCCCATTGGATACGATCCTTTATTTTATGAAGGAATGGTGGTAGTTGAAAACGATAACCTGTTGCAAGGATCAATGTATCGGTTGACCATGTGAATTCCTTCTCCTGTTCTCGCTGATAGAACTGTAACAGTAGTTCCTTGTCCTTTCCTTTTGAGATGTCTTTCAACTCACAATTAGTGGTTAAGTTGATATTATTTTCATTTACATCCAGATCTCTGTTATAAAGAGTATCGTAAATAGCATTGATCAATGAAATATTCATTCCTTTGTAAAGTACATCCTGCCCTTGTAATACCTTTTCTTTTTTATGCTCTGCCAATGAATAGAAATAATTGATATAATCGGGAGAAGTAAATTCATGTGTAAGTTTAGCATATTCCATCGGAAAAAAACGTGGAGAGCGTGTGAACCAGCTTATGTGAAAAGAATGGTTGAAACTTTCCTGCAACAAATCATAAAATACCTCTCCGGCACTTTGTCCGGATCCTACAATTGTAATTATTTTAGAAGAAGATATCGCTTCCAGCTTATTATAGAGGTAACTACTGTTATGAAACAGTTGCCCGGAAAGGTGTTCCTTTGCAAACTCCTGTATGACAGGGCTGGTGCCAATACCAATAATTAAACGTTTGGTATAATATACCTGTTCTGTATTTGCAGCAATGTTCAATACGGTTATTTCATAGCATCCTTTGTCATTCAGATAAACAATAGTTTTAACACTGTGACCAAAATGACAATTGTTCAATTGAGCAGCTACCCATTTGCAGTAATTCACATACTCCTTACGGGTAATAAAATTATCTTCCTTTATGCAGAATTTAAATAAGCGCTGAATTTCTTTTAGATAATTGATAAAGGTAAAACGACTGGTAGGATCAACAGGCAATACAAGATCGGCCAGGAAGGGGACCTGAAGTGTTGTATTTTCAATCAACATTCCCGAATGCCAGGAAAATTCTTTTTTCTGTTCAAAAAAGAGGCAATTTAATTCTTTGATCGGTTCACTCAATACGGCCATTCCTAAATTAAATGGTCCAATACCTATTCCTATAAAATCATAAATAGTTTGATCTTTCATGTGTATTTTTTTATGAAGCAGTAACAGCTCCGGTTAGAGTAAAGGCAATTATGCGAGTTCTGTTTTCAGCGCATTGATTGATTTTGGTCTTACAAGGACAAGTGATCGCATTTCAGGAAACGTATCACAGTAACTTTCCCTGGTACATATGGTTAGGTTGGCTTGTTTTTCCGGCATGGTTATCACTTCTTGCAGTTTATAACCCACCAGTCTTGTCAAAGCATCCAGTTTTGCGTTTTTATGATCGGCTTCCCCGATTACACGTCCTAGCCGGGGCAATGTGAACATATATTCCAGTGCTGTTCTGAATGTATTGATGAGTAAGCTTGTAGTAGCAGCTGTGGGGGGTTTTACCATGATGTGAAAACCGTAATCATCCGGCTTTGCATCATAATATTTACCGACAGGTTCACGCATTGGCCAATAAGGTTCGATTAAGAAAGCATGCTCGCCGTTTATGAGCCCTATAAAGGAGCTGGAATAATCGCAACAGCAATTTTTTATGTAAAATGCTTCCAGCGTTTGAATCGGGCCATCCATTTGCCAGAATTTTTTTGCATAATCACGGTTGACCCAATCATGAATAACTTCCAGGTCTTGCCTCATATCAAAGGGGCGCATATCCAGTGTATAATTACTTTTTGGAAAGTAGCGACTGAATTTTATCTCTGAACCCTCTGGTGAAATTATTTCTTTGCAGAAATAGTTGAGCAGCATGAATGGATTTAAATATTCAATAAACAGTGCCGGTTTATCTATCGGCATGCGGTCTTCGTGAAGGTCATTCAGACGCATCAATAAATTACCTTTTGCCTCCCATGAACGCGACTCCAGAATATACTTAACAAGACCTGTATTATCAATGAGTTCCAGTAGTTTTAAACGCTCATATACTTGGATGATCAGTTCATTTTCTGAAATCAAACCATTGGTACCCATGGTATTGATAAATCCAAAAATATTATTAATGAGTAAGTAATACGTATATTTTGCAGGGATGAACGAATCAGGAATGATGCATTCACTTTTAATACCAAAATCAGGTATCAATGCTTTTACAGTTTCAGAAAAACTTTCTCTTATAAAATATCCCTGGTTATCACGATAATAAATTTTTTTGGGGAAACCATCATCGTCTAATCCCACTGCAATGTTTTGCTGATGAGCCTCAATGGCCAGTCCGTAAACATTATAAATTTTCACAACCGGATCCAATAGTATATCCAGGTAACGTGTAAACCATTTTTTCGAAGCATGTCCAACGGATATTTCGTGCTTTGCAGCATAAGTTCTAACAATGTGTGTGAGCCGGTTGGGAATACCTGCAATTCCATCCTGACAAAGGGAAGCTGCGGGCGTGACATTCTCATTTCCATTGGTGAAAGGATTTGAACGGAGTGTTGTACTAAACCCATTAATGATGCTTCCGTTATAACTAAGTGTAATAAAAGCCGGATCGGTGATGCAACAGAAATCAGGAAACTCAGCTATTAAATTCTTTCCCCAGGAAGAAGAAAAGAGTTTTGAAATTTCTGTTCCTGCATATAATTCTTTAGGTAAGTTAATCCGTTCAGCATTGGTAACCTGCACATTTAAAGAGAATTTATACATGAAATCGGAATGTTTTGCATATACGGTTCTGACAGAAGATGTAGCAAAAAATTCTTTTTCTCCGGCTTCTCCTAATTCAATCAGCAGATTACTTTTCAAAAGTTCTTTGGTCACATTTTGCTTCAACATATAACCGGCCTGCCAGGGATGCATTGGTATAACCTTCCAGTCTTTATTTTTTTCAATTGCCTCAACAAGAGAAGAGGGAAGAACTGTTTTTAAAAGATGTTGTTTTACAAATTCACCGGCAGAAATGTCTTTTGCACTTTGTTCCAGCACGATCGATGGATGTGCAAGGAAATAAAATATTCTGAATGATTTGTTGAACTCAGGTGAATACCTGAAAAAATCATCGGCATCAAAACCTAACCTGTTTTTTGCAAGCGGGTGCATGGAATGTCCTAATATCAGTGCTTGTTCAGCTTCTATAAAAGGAATTTTTAATGCAGAGATATTCAGAAGATTTTTATCTTCCAGAATCCGGTAATTCAAAATAGAAGATAAGTTTCTGATCGTATCTTTTAAACGATATAAAAAAATATCTGATTTAAAATGAGCGCTTAACTCGACTTTCGTATGATTATTTTCATCGAGAAACAGTTGCGCAAAATCCAGACAGCTAAGCGGAAGAATCCGTTCCTGAACATTTTTGCGGTGAACAATAGGAAACTTAAAAACATGTCGCCCTGTTGCTGAATAATAACTTATCGGGCAATACACTTCAACACCCGTTTTTAATAACTCAATCTTTATCAGTCTTTCATTCCCTGATTTGATCATGTAATCCGCCAGTTCCGGATCATGATGAGGGATCATGTTGTAAAGACTGTGATTTTCAAATTCTCTTAAATAGCAATTAATTAAAGATGCAAATGTTAACTGATGGGAAATACTCTCTTGTGGCTGACTCATTCTAATAGTGATTTAATTATTTTTAAATAATTTCTAATCCCTTCAAATGCCCTTCATCGAAATAAAAAAAATAGACAGCGGAATATTACTGATAATGAATTGGTATAGCTAAATTGAACTATCAGTAAGCTGTTTGAATATTGTTTAGAATAATTCTAAATTAACGAAGGCAAAAGTGCTGGTAAAAAAATCATTTTACAATCCCTTATAAAAAGTATTTTAATATCACCTAAACAGGGTAGTGGAATCACCTTTTTAAGGGTATCCTACAAAGGGAAATAAAGGATGAAAGAGAAAACTATTGAACAACCAGTTTTTTGATACTTTGGAAATGATCAATCGAATAATGTTTAAAATGTCAATAGGGGAATAGAAAACGTATTAACGTATGAGGCACGGATCATCATCATAAAATTTAGCAGGGGGGGTATTTATGATTGGGGTTGTGTAATTTTAAGTAAGGT
>CAZMRM010000051.1:0-11041 GCA_964568515.1 uncultured Chitinophaga sp.
ACGATAAAGGAGGTCCCTTAAAAATACAGGAACAATTATAAAAGCATATAACAGCGGATAAGCCTTATCAAGTTTACGAATAATCTTCAAAATGGCTGTGGATCATGTATACAGCCGGCCATTTTCAATAAACACAATACTGTCCATGGATAACTGATCCATTTTGAACTTCTGCAGCAATGCCTGGCCGGGAGTTGATTGAAGCGGAGCAAAATGAAAATAATTTTTTTATCATGCCGGATAATAAATTAACAGAGGTATTGCAAAAATTACAAACACCATCAAACAATACAATTGCCTTATATTTTCCGGTTGTATTCATTAAGGACGGATAGACACAGAGTAAGGATCAACAGATACTTCCACTTTTTTAATAGAACTTCCGGAAGGAACCATTTCCAGGGTATTTAAATCAATAAAGGAAACATTGCCGTTCCTGCCCCCGCATATACCGGTATGATGAGGTGGCGGACCATCGGAGGTAGCATTACGATTGATCACATACACTATCTTTTTTTCATCATCGACTTCCACACCATGTGGTTGATGACCGGTGTATATGAATTTTTCGAGGGTATTTGTTTCATAGTTGATGACAGCGACAGATCCACGCTTACCCGGGAAATTGGTAAGATCTTCCATACAGGTTACAAACAGATGACTTGTACTTTTAGAAAAACTTAATTCGGATGGCATTCCGCCAACAGGAATAATAGCAAGTAATGAATCATTGGAAGTTTTTAAAACACGTACCTCAGATGTCCCCTGACAGGTGACAAAATATTTACTTCCATCGGGCGTAAAACGTAAATCATGTGAGTTAAGCGCCTGTGGTGGAGAAGAAGGGGTGCTGTAAAGTTTTACTTCAGAGAATAGGCTAAAATCATCCACCGGAATTCTGTATAACTTGCTGCTGTTTGTTTGTTGGGTTACATACAGTACATCACCGGCATTTGTTAAAGCAGAGCCATGTGGATAAACAAAACCCATTTGCGTGTTAACAGCAAGCGTGGTTAAATTCACTTTTGAAATTTTAGCATTGTTTGGGCTTAAATCAACGCAGTAGGCCATTTTAGAATCGGCAGAAATGGCAAAAGTGTTCCAATATCCGGAGCCTATAAATGCTTTTCCTACCAGGCTGTCATCCGAGGTTCTGTATTTTTCAAGATAATTACCTGCTAAAAAAAGAACGTACCAGTATTGACCATCCGGAGCAACGCGTATCATGTGCGGTGATTCAATTCCTGGCGCACTTCCCACGTTAATATAACGCATGGGCAATAAGGTAGCCTGGTCAAATACCGTTACCACATCACAACCCTGATTGGTCACATAAAATTTTTTACGGTTGGGATCATCTCCGAATTTTACCTGTCCGTCTTTATTGGGGGCACCTGCATTTATCCAGTCTCTTAGCAGAATAACTTCTTCTTTGCTCAATGCAGGGTTATTGTAAGGCATGGTGGGAAGAAGTGTAACTCCTAAATCGGGGTAAGTATTGATGTAAGAAAAGAAAGTACTGTAATCATGGCGATAGGGAATAATGCAGGCGCTGCCACTTCCTCCCTCAAATAGTTTGTCCCAGCTTTCCATTGACAACCCTCCTGCAGCACCTTTACTTTTATCATTATGACAGCCGGAAGTTGCACATTTATTCACTACAATTTTTCCGATTTCTTCAGGATATGCCTGATAATCGGGAGTTCCTTTATCATGAATACAGCCATAAAAAATAAAAGAAAAAAACAGACCCAAATAAAATAAATATAATTGTTTCATATCAAACGAATGGAGCAGCATAAATGCCGGTACTAAAAAATAGTATTTATGGACTATATTCAAAGTTAAATAATAAAACCCGCAAGTCAAAAGACCTGCGGGTTTTATTTATCATCTGTTAAATGACTTTAATCTTCGGTTACAGGCACATCCTGAACAGTAGCGCGATTGCGTTTTGCTTTAACATGGACACCACCTCTTACAATTTGCTTGATATTGTCGTCGTAGCCAACGCCGTACAAATAATAATCTCCTTGGTAAACTTTAGGGAAAAGATAAACCCCTTTACTGTCAGCTGTTACAGAAGCATCATATACTGAAGGGCTTTCACCGGGAAATTCCGTTGCATTAAATTTCAGATAAACAACACAACCCGGTATGGGTATGCTATGGTGATAAACAGTACCGCCAATTGAACCATTGCCTCCTATTCCTTCTTTATGACAACTCATAAAGGTGGATGCTAAAAGTGCAAGGCATACCATCAGAAGGTGCTTATATGGAATGAACTTTTTCATGGTCTTTATTTTTTTATAAAGATAATTAATTATTTACAGGAAAAGCTTATTGTATGACTACTTTCTGAATAGCGGTCCCCTTTTCTGTTACTACCTGGATATGATAAATACCCGGAGCCACTTTTAGTTGCAGTGTCTGATTCAATGATGATGACGATGGTACAGTTGTTACTTTTTTTCCACGTTGATCATAAATATGCATCTGTGTCACTCGTCCTGTAATATTTTTTAAATCAATATTTAGGATACCATCGGATGGATTCGGGTAGATAATAAAGTTTCCAACGTTATTGTTCCGTTCAGTGATACCAACCGTTGGAAGTTCAGACAATGCATTTGAATATAAAGTGTTATGCTCCGTTGTCACAAAAACACGTGTTGTTACAAAATCAATTTTATAAACATTGGTATAACTGGGTAAATTAAACTGGTTACCACCGGGAATCCATGTTTGACCAAAATCAGAAGTTGCTACTAATCCTCCTTTGTAACTTGCAAAAACATAACCGGCATAAGTACCCAGGGCCTGAATTTTATTTTCATTCAATCCAATCATCGTTGTATGAGGAATCGTTGTTACTGCTGTTGCGGTCCAGTTGGAGGCTGCTGTATCACTTACAAACACACCATTTCCATCTGTTCCTGCAAAGAGCCTGGAGCTTTGTGCAGCTACTGAAGTAACATTTAAATCGGATAAGCCTGTATTAAAAGCAGTCCAGGGAGCAGTACCGGCTATGGCTGTATATACCCCGTCTCCTAGTGTTCCAAGAGCGACCTTGTCATTGTAGAACACAAGGGAACTGGGTTGAACACCTGTTGGTAAACCGGTTTGTACAGATGTCCAGTTGGTCCCTTGCGAAACATACACTTCTCCTGCTGCATCAAACAGGTATACATACGAAGATGAAGCAATTAGTTTGGTAATGGTTAAACTGTTCAACCCTGAATTAAGCGGGGTCCAGTTAGCTCCACTGTCTGTACTAACGAATACACCCGCATTCTTTGTAGAGGCCAGTAATTTTGTTCCAAAAAGTACCAGGTCAGTAACATTCAAGCTATCGGTCAATCCTTTATTGGATTTTTTATAAGGGCTGGCCAGATCCTTGCTCACAAACACGCCTTTTTCATTTGCGGTTGCAATAAAAGTAACACCGCTGCAAACCATAGCATACGTTGCAAGATTATTGAATCCGAAATTGTTTTCAACCCAGGAAGGGCTTGAAATACTTGCTTTAAATATCCCTTCAACAGCTGTTCCTGCCACTAATGTAGTTTGAAAAGGAACAACGGTATTGACATTTATTGTTGGTAGGCCCGTATTTAAAGCGGTCCAGTTAATAGCACTAGCCATTGAAGCGAATACTCCTTTATCTGTTGCCAGAAACCAAAGTGAACCATTGTTTGAAACAGAACGTATCACTGTATTTGCTGGTAAACCGGTTACAATAGCCGTATAGGCTGCAACGGGGTTAGACGAGGCAATAGCTGTTTTAAATACACCATTGTTATTGATTACCACCAATTCATTACTTGTCTGATTAAATGAAAGCGTAGTGGTACCGGCAATGTTTAATGTGCTGGCATCATTAAAATCAGTCCAGGTAGCACCATTATCAGCCGAAGTGAATATACCGTTATCAGAGGCAGTCAGAAACAATTGATTTCCTGCTTTTGCAAATCCTGTGATCACTGCATTGTTTAATGTACTGTTTGAAATAGCAGTCCAACTAACACCTTTATTTGTTGTTTTGTAAACACCACCACCATCTGTACCCGCAAGTACGGTAATAGAGTCGATGGCAATCAATGATTTTATTTTAAGATTTCCGAGACCCGTATTTATTTTTTGCCAGTAGCGGTCACTGCCAACATATCCTGTAAAAATATAGACACCACTGTCTGCAGTGGCAGCAAATAAATAGGTCCCACTGTGTGTAATGGCTGTAATTTTTCCGCTTTTAAATCCTACCGGTCTGGCTCTCCAGGCAACAAGTTTAGAGGTAGTACTTTCATAAACACCGCCATTGGCTGTTCCTATATAAACGGTAGAATCATATACGGTGGAATAACTCACCGTACCACCATAAGGTCCTTTGGAACCAAAATGTGCAAAGCCGGTAAGACCGATGATCGAGAATATAAGAAGAAAAAAGAAAGTGAAGTAGTTTTTTGATTGTTTCATAGTTGAAGGGGATAATGAGTTCATAAATACATGAGATAAATATTAATTATTTTTTGCTTTTTGTTCTATCCATTTCAGAACAAGGTTCAAGGTGCAATTATCGAGCTTGCCTGTTGGAGGCATCGGACTGGATGTAGAATTCATGGAAGCATACAGAACACTGTATTTAGGATTAAGTGTATCAATGTAGCCACTTTTTGATTTCCACAATTGAGCATAGGATTGTGAAGCTTCCAGATTTAAATTTCCTTCAGGATTTGTTCCCGAATGGCAACCTGCCGTGTTGCAGTGTACATCAAAAATAGGTTGTATATCTTTTTTAAAAGAAACAACTTCGGGAATGTCACACGTATTTTTTGGCTCCACCTGTTCATACATACAGGCATAAAAAAATAAAAGTAAACAGCCGCTGATAACGTATTTTGTCATACACTATTCGTAAATAAACATGGAAGGAATATTACTTACAATTTTTTTTGCCAATGCCAATGCATTATCACTGGCGGTTTTTACAAACAGATTGCTGTTATCAGTTAATTGAATGCCATTGAATAATTTGTAGTAATCCGCAATAAGATGAGCATATTGCACTTCATTGGCCACCACTGTAAAATTTTTATCGGGCATCGTTACCTGAACATAATTGTCATTGGTGCCTATTTTATAAGCAAATGGTACCGGTGGTTTATTCATTGCCTCAGATGTATCAATTGTTCCCTCCACATTTAAGAAAACATATCCATCAGGTTTTGTTTTGGAGAACCACATCATTGAATCGGTAGAGTCCGAATAATTGGGTACATTGTCTGCAGGAGCAAGGCCAACTTTGAAGCGTAGTGTTTTGTAATTACCAACTGGTGCTTCACCAATTACATAGGTATCTTTTTCCAATGTTTTCAAAATTTTATTATTGGGAATCCTAAAGGCGGAACCATCCAGTTTTACCAGTTCAACATCAGAGATATACAGTTGGGCAAGTTTTAGAGAGACACTTCTTCCATCATGTGTGGTGTATGGAATGTTGTAAAGATCCACTTCATTGTCTTGAATGTAAGTATGCAAATGAAAGGATACGGTACCTGTTGGAGTGGGCAGAGGAGTCTCTCCGGACGGATCATCTGTTGCTTTCTTTTTACAGGAAGAAAAACTGAACGTACAAACGAGTAGCATCAGAAGTGTATAAGAATAAAGGTTTTGAATTGTTTTCATTGATTAAAAATTTAGTTCGTTAAAAAGTGACAGACCATGCGGCATTCAGCACAAGTTTCTGTTTCAATTGTATTCCGTTCAGATCCTGATAAAAGGGTATGCCGGCCTCTATGCTCAACCTGTTATTGGTTAACCATCCTTTAAAATGAAAGGAGGAGCCAAAGAATGCATTTAATCTGTTTCCACCGTAGTTTGCCGGATTGGCGGATGGTTCCGTAAAATAATACAATGTAGGGTCATATCCCTGCACGGCACCGGTTGTCATCGCTTCCAGTCTTAAGGAGCTGCTGATTACGCTTAGCCATTTATAAGCCAGCCAGGTACTCAGTAACAACTCATCTCCCAGTCGGTAACCTACCTTATTGTAGCCTGTACGGCATGTGGCCGAGATCGTTGTTCCGGAAGCGAATTGATTTTTTTGAAATAAATAGCCAACTCCCGGGAGCACATCAAAGGTTCCGGAACCAAGTTGCATACCATACGGGTAACGGGTATCCGGAAACATCGGATCCGATGTAGCTCCTTTAAGCTGGATATTTCCTGTTGGAATAGTTACACCCAATGTTCCCAGTAACTGGAAATTGCTTCGTTGCAGAAAGGCATAAAGCGCATGCAATTTAGTATCACCCAATCCTTTTGTTTTCATGGTATGAACAGACGATGACATGGTTGTGCTGCCATGCATATGTCCGGCACTATACATAGACATGTCCATGGCATTCAGCTGGTAATTGAACATAGCCATTACCGTTAACCGGTTTGTAATTCCATACATTCCCATGACCATGTGCATTTGCATGTTCATCCGGTCAGGCGACATTACATAATTTGCAAACACATCTTCCTTGCTCTCGGCCTGTGTGCCATACTTTATGCCTTTCATCGACATATTCATGAACCGGTAGGAAAGCATCCATTCTTTCTTGTTATGAACATGACTGATCATTACACCTGCGGGTGTTAAATCCGTAGAACAAAAGCAAGAAATGGCATAACCCGATGTATCATTACTTGTCTGACCAAGTAATGATATTGATTGTATTGCAATAAATAAAAGCAATAACAACCGGTTCAGCTGTATACGCATGAATATATGATTGTAGCAGTTTTATTGGATGTTGTACAACATCAGTGCTGCTCATTAAAAAATAGGTAAATGTGAATGGCCGAACTGAAATAAGTTCGTGTTAAAAATTAAAAACGGCTGGGAGGATGAAAAATGGAAGCAGAAGGTGATTCAAAATCAGGAAAGATGTAGGTAAAATTCGGAACAATATCCTCACTGTTTGCTTTCAGCTCACAAATGGCCGGAGCTGAAAAAAATTGAATTTCTGATTTTTCTTTGGAAGAAAATGGAGCGGATTCCTGTTTTTTATCCTCCTTTTCCAGTTGCTTTTTTAAATGACATTTTCCATTGCAATTCATTTTGGGTTTGTTCTTATTCACACAAAAAATTTGTGTGATAGCCGCTTTATTTATTTCATAATCAACCAGAATCAACAATTTTGAAAGCGGTTGTAATAAAAATGCAGTGCAGAGTAGTATGGATACTGTAAACTTCAAAGTCATGAAATAGAAGTACAAATGTAAACGAAAATGTTTTTAATACCAATTTAAATTGTTTAATTTTACTGGTAAATGAATAGAATAGTTTATAATTTACTGTGTTGTTTATTCCTCACAGTAGCGGCGAAAGCTCAAATCAAATCGGCAGTTATTGGTGTAGATGGTTTAACATGCTCTGCCTGCTCGTTTGCAACAGAAAAATCATTGCTAAAATTGGGAACCATTGACAGTGTATTCATGCAGCTGGAAGAAAATACAGCAACTGTTTTTTTTAAGAAGAATACAAAAGTAAATATGACCGATGTTGCCAGAAAAGTAGTGGATGCAGGTTTTTCCGTAAGAAGTATGACTGCTCTTATAAATGTCGGCCAATTACATGTAACACCCGATTATTGCTGGAATTATCAGGACGATATTTATCATTTTGTAAAAATGGATGAACCAAAAGAATTAAACGGAGAGGTTCACCTGAAATTTATAGGCGAAAAATTCATGTCATCCAAAGAATTTAAAAAATGGAAATTGTATAGTAAAACGACGTGTAGTGAAGTTTTGCCACAGACACCTTATTCTAAGAATTATTATGTTACCATGCAATAACAAATCCGTACTGGTATTCCTGTTTTCTTTTTTTATAAACCTTCCTTCATTTTTTTCGCAGGAACTGTTTCCTTTGAATGAGCCTGCCAGTAACGTACCCAAGGGGGTGCTTGGTATAAGAGGTATTGGAGAAACATACAAAGAGCTGGATCAATATAGAAATCAATACTCCTTGCGCGTGATGTACGGACTTTTACCGCGTTTATCCGTAATGGCCACCGTTGGTATTTCCAACCATCATGGTAAAAATTTTCCTGCTAATCTGGTATCCCATATACACAATGGCAGTGAAACAATTTATACGACCGGTGAGTTTGAGCGTGGATTAAAATATCCCTATACATTTAACGGGGTTTATCTTTTTGCCAAATATCGTTTTATTTCAATTGACGGACAACACAGTCATTTTCGGATAGCTGCCAATGCCGAAGGTTCTTATCTGAACCAGGCACATGATGAAGCAGAGCCAACGCTTATGGGAGATACCAAAGGAGTGGGAGGAGGATTGATCACGACCTGTTTAAAGGATCATTTTGCAATATCACTTACCTCCGGGTTTATTGTGCCGGGTGCTCATGAGGGACTGTCTCCGGATGTAAGCGGAGGGCCGATGATCCCAACCAGAATAGCATATGGACGTGCTTTGGTGTATAATTTATCTATGGGGTATTTGTTGTTTCCACGTACTTATAAGTCCTATGATCAGCTGAACTTTAATATTTACCTTGAATTTTTGGGTAAAGCGTATGAAGCAGCAACCGTTCAGCAATATGGAAACATCGATGTCCCGATCAATACGCCTTTGTTGAAAGCTGGTAATTATATGGAAATTGCTCCCGGTGTGCAATGTATCATTAAATCCAACCTTCGCATCGATTTGTCTGTAAAATGTCCGTTTATCAATAAATCGCATGCCCGCTTTTATCCTTTATTTATGCTGGGTATACAACGCTATTTTTATTTTAATAAAAAGTGAGTATCGGGAACTTTGTACCAGAATTACTTTTCAACTCCGCCCGAAATGTCATACACATCATTTCTGCAAGATTTTGCCATCCAGGTACAAACATCCCGATACGCACTTAATAAAAAATAAAATCACCCTCTCAGTTCAGAAAGGATGGAGTGGAGACAAATTATCTTTTAAAATAAAGCGGTACCACCAATTTAAAACTGATATTTCTTCCCATTCCAAATACACCCATACGATTGGTCGCATAATTTTCAGGAGCATACTTTAAACGACTCATGTGGCTTTGATAAGCTACATCCAGTAGGTTATTTGCGCTAATATAAACGGAGCAGTAAGTTCTGTCTTTCGTTCTGTTTTTGATATCTGTTCCCAATCCTGCATTTAATAAGGTGTATGCAGGAGTTTTTGTTTCCGTTCCATAAGCAGCATAGAATTTATTCTGCTCCAGATAGTTTTCCATTTCTATTTTAATATAGCTGTTCGCAAATGATGAGTTTTTGAATTTGATATCTGCTCTTAACTCCGATTGGATTTTGGGAGCAGGTATGAAAGGAAGATATCCTGTTGAATCCGGTTGATCTTTTTGAACAGCCTGCACATAAGAAAAAGAATTTTCAAAATGCAACCAGTCCAAAGGATGAGGATGAATATCCATCATAATTTCTCCCCCCATTAAATTGGCCTTTCCTGAAACGAACTGATAAGCCTTGTAGCCATCAATCAGTGAATCACCGCCAGACATACTGTTTAATTTTTGAGAAAAAACAAAGTTGTTGATGACGTTACTAAATACATCCAGTTCTAACGTAAGGTGATCCGTATTGATACCCAGTGCCGCATCCAATTGTAAGCTTTTTTCTGCTTTTAAATTTGGATCACCGATTTCGTAACGGATGGTTCCATCGTGCAAGCCATTGGAGGCCAGTTCACTGATATTGGGTGCCCGATACCCTCTCGCTGCATTTAATTTTGCATAAACTTTTTCCGTAAACTGGTAGGTTGCACCAATGCTGCCGGTGAGACCGGAGAAGGTTGACCGGAATGCACCGAACTGATGATAGGCTGCTGTATCATTGGAGGAGGTGGGTAACCCTTCAGCATCAACATACAGATCCTTTCCTTTTTGATTACGGGTATCATATCGTATACCGCCACTGATATCCAATTTATCGAATGATTTTTTTGCAATGGTAAAAATACCAAAATCAAACAGCTTGTATTCGGGCACCAAAAACTCCGACCCCTTGTTTTCGGAATGTTGTTGCATTCCATTTACGCCAAACGACACATTTAATTGATGAAGTGGATTCAATGTATATCTTAAATCATAGTTAATGGTATTCATCGAAAAATAAAGTCCGTACGCATTGGGATTAAACACATCACTGTATTCCTGCCGTTGATTCTGCTGGAAACCGACGGTCGCTTTTATACTTCCGTTGCCAACAATAAAATTATTATTGAGTACGGCTTTGTAATGATTGATCTTTTGGAAAGGAGTGTGTGCATTGTAACGTTTGAAATCCTTATTGGTTGCTATTTCACTGCCTTCTGTAGAATCATTTATGGCTATGAGTTTTATGAATTTTCCGGTTACACTATCCCGGTCGCCTTCAACAATTCCCGGATTCAGATTGTAGGCACTAAAATGAAGGTGCGAATATCCCCAGGATTTATTAATACCAATGATACCACCGATATTTTGTTCTTTGTAACCAGAATTAAAAACATAGCCGTCGTATTTATTTTGGTAGGCATGTGCCATTTTGTTGCTGTAACGCAGGTTCCAAATAATACCTTTCAAATTTCCGGCGATGTTTCCGGAGTATCCAATCAATCCATTATTGGTTTGATAGTTGGCAATCAGGTTGCTATTGATTGTTCCATCGGGTAATGTTGGTGCTGATAACATATTGATAACCCCTGCTATGGCATCGGAACCATAGGAAAGACTGGCAGGTCCCTTTAAAATTTCTACACGGTCAATAGAAAATTCGTCAATCTCTATCCCATGTTCATCACCCCATTGTTGTCCTTCCTGGCGTATACCATCATTTACAACAACAACCCGGTTGTATCCTAATCCACGTATTACCGGTTTGGAAATTCCTGTTCCTGTGGTTATTTGTGAAATTCCGGGATGTTTGGCAATTGCATCAATAATGTTGGCAGACGCATTTTGCAACAGTTGAATTTGGGGGATTACCTGAATAG
>CAZMRM010000051.1:11051-11398 GCA_964568515.1 uncultured Chitinophaga sp.
GGAGTATGATTACGTTCACCGGCCTGAGAAAGGCCGGTTACCACTACTTCTTTCATGTCCTTTACAGAAGATTGCAGTACAAAATCTTTCACTGTGATTGTCGATAAATCAATTACTTCGGTAATGGTTTCATACCCAAGAAAACTAATTTGGAAAAAAAGTTTCGACTTTGGTAAGTTGTCAATTTTATAGGTGCCATCCGTTCCGGTGATGGTTCCTGTTTTTAAATCAGGAATATAAATGGTAACACCTGGAATCGTTTGGCCGGTTTCTTTATCAGTAATTTTTCCGGATAAGCTTGTTTTTCCTGTCGTTGCAAATGCAACAGGATAATGGGTGGAAAGTAA
>CAZMRM010000051.1:11408-14151 GCA_964568515.1 uncultured Chitinophaga sp.
CATAGAGGAGTTAAATAATAAATTAACACAATAGAGATACAGAGTCATCACTACCGTTAAAAATAAGTCAGCTGAAGAATGCAGGATGGCATCCGTAAATCATAAAAATTAACAAGCGGGAGGGCCTCTGGAAGGTATATCCTGAAAGCTTTTCCGGATATGGGGGGTATCAAGGCATAATTGAAAAGAAATAAAGTATTCCGGTATGCGAATAATTAATTCAAGAGGAGAAACAGGAAAAGAAACGGTAACTGTATAATCACAAATGGAACAGGAATGTTCCTGCTGATGAAAGTGCTTATCACTTGCAACACAATGTACATCATTCGCATGGTCGAGAATGTGTAGCTGTTTTTCAACAATTGGAAAAAGAAATAACAGCAGCAAAAAAACAGCGCTATATTTTCTTATTTGTTGATGCATGATTACCGTATACAATAGTTATTAATGTTGAATAATAAAACGTCTGGTAAGTGCTCCTGACTTTTTATTTTGCTGGCTATCCATTTCGTATACTTTGCAAAGATACATTCCTTGTTTCATCGTTTGTGTATCCAGGGTCAGCTGATTATTAAAAATAAGATGGTTGCTGATGTGTTGCCCCATCAAATTATAGATTTCAACCTGATACATCCTGTTGAATTCCTCGCTTACACGTATGGTCATTGTGTGATCTGCCGGATTAGGAAACAACTCAAAATTGAAGTGAATCAGGTGATCTGTTGGTTCAATACCAACTATATCTCTGGAAACGCCTTTATAAAAAGAAATCCCTCCTTCATAATTTCCAACAACAAGATCAAGGAAACCATCATTGTTGATGTCGGCACCACAAGGAGCCGTGCGTGTTCCCTGAAAAATCTGCTGATAGGTAGAATCAACCAGATTGAATTTTCCGGTCAGATTATTATCGATGTTATCAAACAATCTTAAGTACCCTTCAGAAGAACCCACAAGAAGTTTTGTGATTCCGTTGTCTTTAAAAAGAAAAGGATGTGCGTTCCCTAAAACATATCCTGGTCTCAATACGTTTACTTGTCCCCAAAAGTTGGTCATGGAATCCAGCACCGGAACAGCAGTACCACTTCCCGTATTACGGTAATAAGAAATTTTTCCACTGCGGTTTCCAACAATCAAATCATTTTTCCCATCGTTGTCCACATCTATAATTTGAGGAGCAGCATCATCGTACACATCAATTATACGGTTAACGGAGTTTCGCAATTTAGGCTGTATCAAAACAAATACCGGCTCAGCACCCGCAGCTGCTGTATTCTGATAATAATAGAGGTTTCCGGCAAAATCACCGATGATCATATCTGCATCACCATCGCCATCCATATCACCAAAAGCAGGAATCATGTTGGTCAGACCAATGGTACTTAAACTGTCAAAATCACGTGTAACAAGCTCAAATTGAGGTGTGGTTGCTGTTCCTGTATTTTTGAAAAGGGCGATCTGATGTTTAAAATCCGGTCGGTCATAATAGCCATAGTTGCCTACAAACAGATCTTGTAATCCGTCATGGTTATAGTCAAAAAATACAGGGTAGGCACCTTCTCCGAAATCCAGCATCTGATCTTGTAAAAAATCATTTTGCTTGAATTCAAAAGTTGGGATACTGTTACTGCCTGTGTTTTTATAGTACAGTACACTTTGGAAGTTTTCACAGGCATTGGTAGCATTCGGACTCACGATCAGGTCGTTTATGCCATCTCCATCTACATCCACATAAAAAGGACAAGGGAAAAGAGTAAGGTCAACCGGTTTGGATGCCGGGAAAGCGCTATCAATTGCTATAAAATTAGCGTTCTTAGGAGTGCCGCCATTGGTCAGCATAGTAAGGTTGGTAAATGAAATATCACTTACAATGAATTCTTTGTCCCCATCCCCATCCAGGTCGATACATAATTCGGCGGAGCCGGCATGGCGTCTTCGTGTAGCATTGTTTTCGGCAGTGATTTCAGGATTGGCAATATTAATAATGCAGGTGTCATGCAGAGTATACGAATTATTAAGTGGATGTTCAGTGGCATAACCCCAGCAATTGTTTGCTACCTGAAAGACAAGACTATCACAATGACCATATTTTTCCATACTCATATTTTTGTGATATATCATCGTCGCTCCACTCAGTAGCTCAAAAGTGATCACATCCAGATCTCCGTCATTGTCAATGTCGGAAAGAGCAGGTACGTCAACAGAAGAAACATATAAATTACAAGGTTTTCCCGAACTGCAGAATTCGGTTGGTGGTGCATCAGGATAAAAGGCAGATAACTGCTGTGTAACCACCTTTTGAAATTGTAAACCCGTAGAAGGGCCGGAGGTATTTTTATAAACATCAAATCCTGCTCCTATACTGGAATAGCAAAAAATATCTTCTTTACCATCACAATTGTAATCAACAAGAAGTGCCCATTCATGGATTGTGGGGAATTTGTTTTCATAAGAAGGATCATATTGATAAGTAAGGGAGCCGGCTGCTCCTTTTTTAATAAAGGTTCTTATTTTGTCACCCGTACGATCAAAAAAGAAAAGATCCTTGGTACCGTCCAGGTCCAGATCGATATTAGAAACTTGTACGAAATTTAATCCTCCTGCCCAGGGATTTGGTAAATATCCAAGGTCGGTTTTAACTTTAATACTATCATTCCATAAAAAATAAGGCTGGGCTGCAGCATATCTTATTCCGGAGAAGAATAAGAAGGAAATAAAAAAAAATTGTAATTTTCTCACAAAC
>CAZMRM010000052.1:0-3326 GCA_964568515.1 uncultured Chitinophaga sp.
GGAATGAACAAAATGGAAGCAAAGCGAAATGTTGTAGTGGTCAATGAAAAAGGCGACCGTCTGAATACAGAACATTTAATATGGGATGCGATAACCAAACAAATCTATACAGATGAATTTGTAAAAATTACCACAAAAGAAGAAACAATTTGGGGAGACGGATTAAAGGCCAATCAAGATTTTTCAACCTATGAGATTCTTCACCCAAAAGGAAGCATTGCTGTAAAAGACGAAGAACCAACAAATGAAAAAAAATAAAGGAGATGAATAAAACATTTAAAATACTGGAATTTTTTTGGCTGCTCTTAGGGATCGCAGGTATTATTTTGTGTGTGTATTTTATTATTATGAAAGATAATCCCAGCGCTATTTATTTTATTATTTTTACTGTAATCAGCGGAGTGATGTATTCGGTGCGTAAGCGACAACGTTTAAAGTATGAAGCTAATCAAAAAAATAAACCGGTAAATTAATAAGTGAGCCCTATTGCTATAATTCTTCTTACACTCATTGCTTCGGCTTTTTTTTCCGGGCTGGAAATAGCCTTTATTACTTCTAATAAACTGAGGATTGAGCTGGAGAACAAACAGGGTAATTTTTCAGCGAAAATTCTTGCCTATTTTAATAAATATCCTTCCCGTTATCTGGGCACCATGCTGCTGGGAAACAATATAGCCCTGGTAATTTTTGGAATCTATATGGATGAGGAACTTAAGCCGGTGATCAGCGGCTTTATTTCATCAAAAGTATTGATTCTTCTCATTTCTACGTTTCTTTCAACAATGTTGATATTGATAACAGCAGAATTCCTTCCCAAAAATCTTTTCAGGATAAACCCCAATAAAACGCTAACACTTTTTGCCTTTCCGCTAACCCTTGTATATGGTATTTTATATCCGGTGGTAATGATAAGCATAGGTGCTTCTGAATTTATTCTTAAGAAAATTTTTCGTGTAAGAATTGAAAAGGAAAATGCAGCATTCACCATGATCGATCTGGATAATTATGTAAGAGAAGGAACGGCCGCAGCTGAAAAAAAGGTGGAAGTGGATCATGAAATACAGATTTTTCAAAATGCGCTGGACTTTTCAAGTGTAAAAGCAAGAGAATGCATGATTCCACGTACTGAAATTATTGCTGTTGAAGTAAATGAAAGTATTGAAGTATTAAGACAGAAGTTCATTCAAACCCGCCTTTCAAAAATACTGATCTACGAAAAAAACATTGATAATATAATTGGGTACGCATATTCTAAAGAACTGTTCAAAAAGCCAAAAACGATCAAAAGCATCATGTTACCGGTAAGCATCGTACCCGAAACAATGGCAGCCAGTGAAGTATTGACGGTATTTATTCAGCAAAATAAGAGCATTGCGCTGGTAGTAGATGAATTTGGAGGAACTTCAGGAATGCTTACAATGGAAGATGTGATGGAGGAAATATTCGGAGAAATTGAAGATGAACACGATAAAGAAGAAATGATTGAAAGGCAGATAAGCGATACGGAATTTATTTTTTCTGCGAGACTCGAAACAGATTATATAAATGACAAGTACCGGTTAAAATTGCCGATTCTGGATAATGTTGAAACGATAAGTGGTTTAATTATGCATTATCATGAAAGCATACCAAGGGTCAATGAAGAAATACATGTTGAGAATTACCTATTTACCATCCTTTCCGTGACCCGTACACGAATAGAAACCGTAAGTTTACGTATTAAAAATGAAAACGATTGATTTTCAGATGGTTATCTATTTAGGCAGGACATTTATAACAGAAGCTTTTTATTAAAAACTTTCTGTATTTCATCAAGAGTCTTATATTTGCAACCCCTTGTAGACTTTTTAAAAATGTCACAGGTAAAGGCGCTAAAAATTAAACTATAATATATGAGTACTTTAGAAAGATTACGTAAACATTCAGGCTTACTGGTTACCGTGGTAGGTCTTGCATTGGTGGCTTTTGTGTTAATGGGATTATTTCAAAGAGATTCTTCTTTATTTGGGGGAACAGAAAATGAAGTAGGAAAAATTGCCGGAAAATCAATTGATTATAAGGATTTCAAAAATAAGGTAGACCAGGCAGCAGAAATGGAAAAGCGCAATACCAATAAAAGCGCTCTTGATCAAAATGAAATGGACGTTATTGTTCAGCGTGTATGGAATCAGATGATTAATGAAGAAGTACTGGATAAAGAGTATGAAAAATTAGGAATAGCCGTTTCTGATGAGGAATTGTTTGATTTAATGGTAGAACATCCTCATTCGGCTTTGGTAAGAAATTTAAGCGATCCTCAAACGGGAAATGTTGCTCCGATGTTTGCAGATGACGCAACAGGTGAAATAAGCACATCAAAAATCCGCCAGTTCTATAAAACCATGACCCCTCAGCAGGAAGCCCAATGGGTCGAATTGGAAAACTATGTACGTCAGGTACGCAGAATTGAAAAATACAACAATCTCATTAAAAAAGGATTATATGTAACAAAAGAGGTTGCAAAGGCAAACTATCTTGCACAAAATTCAAACTCAGAAATTAAGTATGTAGTGAAGAATTACAATTCCATCCCGGATAGTACAATTAAACCAACGGATGAAGAATTGAATAATTACTACAAGGCACATCAAAATGAATTCAAGCAGGAAGCTTCCCGTAAAATAGAGTATGTTGCTTTCAATGTTACTGCCTCTGCTGAAGATATCGAAGAAGCAAAACGTGAAATGGATGTGATTGCTGATGAGTTTAGAAAAACAAAAATTGCAGACGATTCCTCTTATGTTATTGCTCAGTCTGCCAGCAGGTATTTTGACAATACCTTCCACACAAAAGGTACGCTGTCTCCGGAAATTGACACCATCATGTTCAAATCAGAAATAGGAACCGTAGTAGGACCCTATATGGAAAATGGGTCTTATGTAATTGCCAAACTAGAGGCGATTAAGAACTCTGCAGACTCAGCCAGAGTTCGTCATATCCTGTTAGCGTATGAAAATTCAGGTGCATCAGCAGAAGTGAAACGTACAAAAGAACAAGCTAAAAAAGAAGCGGATAGTTTATTGGTTGTGTTAAAAAAGGAAAGAAGCAGGTTTTCTGAATTTGTAGAAAAATATTCGGATGACGGGGGTAAAAAACTGCCTCCAAATAAAAAAGAAGGTGAAGATTTTCCCGGTAAAGGCGGTGACTATGGTTGGATGAACGCTAACAGTGGTTTTGTTGAGCCATTCAAAAATGCAGGTCTGGATGGTAAAAAAGGAAATCTTGTAGTCATCGAATCTCAATTTGGCTATCACATTATTGAAGTATTGGATGTAAAAGGATCGCAG
>CAZMRM010000052.1:3336-9967 GCA_964568515.1 uncultured Chitinophaga sp.
AAAGTTCAAGTAGCGACCATCGATAAAAAAATCGAACCTAGCAACAAAACTTTACAGACAATATATGTACAGGCAAGCGATTTTGCAAGTAAAAATACAACAGAAGAAAGTTTCCAAAAAACAGTAGCAGAGCAAAAACTGAATAAACGTATTGCCGACAACATTAAAGAAAACGATCGTAATATTGCCGGTATTGAATCTCCCCGCTCGTTAATCAAATGGGTGTATGAAAATAAAAAAGGAAAAGTCTCAGAACCTTTGGAATTCGGTGATAAATACATCGTAGCTGTTATTACAGAGGTGAAGGAAAAAGGAATTGCACCGTTTGAACAAGTAAAAGAAGAACTAATAGCAAAAGTAGTGAAACAGAAAAAAGGAGAGCAGTTTTCAAAGGAATTTGAAACAGCGCTGGCAGGCGACTCTACTGTAGATAACTTGTCAACAAAATTGGGAGTACCTTTGCTTCAGGCACAGAATATCAATTTCTCTACCAGTGCTTTGCCAAACTCTTCCAATGAGCCTGAAGTTATTGGTCGTGTGGCTGCCCAAAAAGCACAAACCATCAGTAAACCGATTATAGGAAAAGAGGGTGTTTATGTGGTGTATGTTGTTTCTAAAACGGAGGCAGCACCACAGAAAGATTATATTGCTCAGCAAAATTCATCTTCAATGGAAATACAAAACCGTGTAGATTATGAAGTTTACAATGCATTAAAGGAAAATGCCAATATTATAGAACATTTTGTAAAATTCGGATTATAATAAACACTTAGTATAAATGGAAAACGACAGGTTGAATTTCCAACCTGTCGTTTTTTTATTAGAGAGCTTATGGACTATTTCATTTTATAAGGTTGACAATTCCAGTCATTACCCATTTTCTCTGTTTCCTGATAAGCATAGGTTGAATTTAATTCAGCCGAATTAGTTTCTTCCTTGTTTACTTTGTGTTTTGCTTTTTTTGAAGAGCCTGCTGGTTCTACAGGCATTATACCTGTTTCCGATTTTACATTGAGATGAGCAAAAGTAATTTCTTTATTTTCAGGTTTCATTGCTTTCATTGATTTTTTCTGAACAGAATCCGCTGCTGCATAAAATGCTACAATAGAAACTAAAGAAATAATCACGATACAAACTTGTGCAAAAGTTATCGGGCTGTTTTGTTTTACGTTTGTTTTCATGTCTATTTTATCATATAGGTTAGTAATATCTGTTGATGTAAATGGAATGGCTGTAAATCCGTTAACCGCGCAGGAACAAAGTTCGCAAGTCGCAATGTGTTGATATAGTTTAGCACGAAGCGAGGGTTCCATTTTATTTGAGGTATACGAAGAAAGTTCCTCATAGGTTAAGCAATTCGTAAATAAAGTTGTTGTTTTCATAACAATTCAATTTAAAGTATCATGTTATTATAAAAGTGCTTTGCAACGGTATAGTAAGCCTATCTACGGTGTGCAGTTATTACTTCAACACGTATTTTTTGCATTTCAACCATACAATGATTTCGAACGAGTGAAGCCAGCCATGTCCTAAAATTGGCCATTTCACGCCTTTTCAATTCATCAATAAGTTTTTCGAAGATTTGAAATGTATAACTATTGGCGAGATTTTTATCTTTAAAATAAAGCACGCACATTCCATAAACAAGGTGTGCGTAGCGTTTGTACGCAGCTCCTATGAACATGGTTTCATTTGTTTTCTTATAAAGAGCCACTAATTCGTTATCACTCAAATGGCTTATGTTTTTGCTTGAATAATTCATGGTATGGTGATTTAATGGGTGTAAAATCTTTTGTAATGCTTAATCCAATGATATCGTAGATTCTGTAGGGTTTAACCGGAATCGTTTATTTTTGTTTGCCATAATGATTAACTGGTAGCTTTTTTTAATGAACGGTTGTATTCGACGGGTCAGTTGCAATAATCAATAATGTTAAAATGGAAGGTTTGAAGTGTAAAATACTCGTAAAGAAATATTAGACCTTTGCAGAATTATGAAATCAGGGAGGTAAAGATTTAGTAATTTTGAAAAAAATTGAAGAATGCTTCCAAAACAGATCCATCGTTTTCTGGTTATTGCACAGATCACATTAATTTTTGTTTACCTTGTTATTATTGCAGGTTCAATAGTAAGAGCAACAGGTTCAGGTATGGGCTGTCCCGATTGGCCGAAATGTTTCGGCAAATGGGTCCCGCCAACACATGTTTCTGATTTACCGGAAAACTACCAGGAAATATATGCAGGAGAGCATCATGCGGTTGCTGAGTTCAATGCATTGAATACATGGACAGAGTATCTAAACCGGCTTGCTGGTGCGATACTTGGGATTTTAATTTTTTTACAGTTTTTATTTTCTATATCATTAAGAAAAACGGATCCTCTCCTTTTCCGTTATTCTTTCATGGAGCTTATTTTAATTGGTTTTCAAGGTTGGTTGGGAGCAAAAGTTGTTAGCAGCAACCTGGCACCGGTTAAAATCACCATTCATATGATAGTGGCACTCGTTATACTATCAATAGCCATACTGATCATTTACAGGGCAAAAAAATTATCGAGGGGCAACTCACCGATAATAAAAGATGCGGTCTTAAAAAGGCTTGCGATAGTTATTTTTTGTACTACGGTCATACAGATATTGTTTGGTACCCAAGTACGTGAAGAGGTGGATATTTTTTTAAAAAATTTTGATGAAGCTTATAGAAAAGAAATTGTTTCCAATTTGGGTGGATATTTTAAAATTCACAGGAGCTTTTCAATTATTATTGCCATTTTAAATACATGGGTAGTTGCGAGGATTTTAAAGAATAGACATAAAAATAATTTGAAAAAAACGGCAGCTTGGTTAGCGGTTACAATAGTAATCGCACTTGTTACAGGGGTTAGTTTAAGTATGTTTTCATTACCGGCGGCTCTACAACCGGTGCACTTGCTATTGGCTTGTATTATCTATGGTTTTCAATGGATGCTTATTTTGAAACTTTGGCAGCGGCGTTAGAGGAAACGTTTTTCCATTGAAAGGTTTCAATGAGGTGTTGAATATCTTTTTGAATAAATTCAATGACAGGTTTAATGGAATCGGTGTTGGGAACAGCATAAAAATAAAGTGCTCCACGCAAAAAATGTTTTGTACTATCTGTCACAAAAAATTGAACAGAGGAAGCAGCGTTTCCTTCGATATTATAAATTAGCCCGTACACATGACTGACAGATTTGGATATTAGTTGCTCTTCTATTCCTGATGCCTTAATCTGATGTTTGGAAGCAAGTAAATAAGTCTCGTTCAAATAACCATCAATATTTCCGTTAACCGGCTTATAACTTAAATGTAAGCGACCACGGAAAGATGGAAAATCAAGATTTAACCAACAAGGCTCCGCTTTATAGGTATTATCAGCGTTCATCTTGGAATAGGCAGGGATTTCGAATGTAAAGGGGCAGCTGGTGTCATATTTTACATATTCCTTTTTAGGAAAATTAATTCGAAAATAAGTACGGGGTTTTGGTGAAATAACAGCATCATCACTTCCACAGGAAAACAAAAATAGAATAACACTCAAGAAAAAATAAGGCTTAAATTGATACATGGGTTCTATTCGGTGGATTGTTCTACGGTTACTTTTACACGTTTAATTCTGCGATTATCTGCAGCCTCTATTGTGAATGAAAGATTATTGAATTTAATTTTTTCATTTTTTGTCGGAATGCGTCCTTCAATTTCAAGGATCAAACCAGCCAGTGTATCTGCTTCTCCTTTTGCATCTTCAAATACTTCCCCATCGATTTGCAAAACGCGGTACACATCATTTAAATGTGCTTTCCCTTCAAATACGTAGTTTGAATCATCGAGCTTTGAATAAATGAGATCATCATCGTCAAATTCATCATTGATTTCGCCAACAATTTCTTCTATAACATCTTCCAGTGTTACAATTCCGGAAGTACCTCCGTATTCATCCACCACTACGGCAAGATGAATCTTTTCATTCTGAAACTCACGTAACAAATCATCAATCTTTTTATTTTCGGGAACATAAAATGGGGGACGTATAATGGCGTGCCAGTTAAAATCATCATTTTCATCCATATACTGTAACAGGTCCTTTGAATAGAGAACGCCTGTAACATTGTCCAGTGTTCCTTTGTAAATAGGGACCCTGGAAAATCCATTAATTGTAATGGCATCAAGCAGTTTGGTGAAACCTTGTTCACTTTCAAATGCAATCACATCCATTCGTGGACGCATAATTTGTTTAACATCGGTGTTGCCGAATTTAACAATGCCTTTTAGTATCTTATGATCTTCTTCCGGAATATCCTGGTCAACAGTTAGCTCCAATGCTTGAGAAAGTTCATCGACGGAGATATTGTGTGCTTTGGGTTTAATTATTTTATCAAGAAGGGAAGTCGTAAAAATAAGAAATGAACTCACCGGATAAAAAATACGTTGTAACAATTGAACGAATAGTATCAATGTTCTGGAGACACGAAGCGGATTTTGCGTGGCATAAATTTTTGGAGTGATTTCACCGATCAACAAAATCAGAAAAGTGATAGCGATTACCTGTATGATAAAACCAATGATAGGGGTACTTGAAAAATCAACCAGTTCATCGGTCACATAATTGGATAGGATAACAATAGCAATACTGATAAAATTAATGCTGATAAGCAGTGTAGCCAATAATCGTTTGGGTGCTTCAATAAGGCCAAGAATTTTTTCATCTGTTTTTTCTCCGGAGGTCTTTAACTCTTCAATATCTGTTGGCGACAGGGAGAAAAAAGCGGATTCGGCAGCAGAAACGAGTGCCACCAGCAACAATAATAACAGCGTGCCTATTATTGCTAATAATACGCCAAAAGAAAAAGGTTTAACGATAATATCTAAAAGTGGTGACGGGTGACTTAAAAAATAAATACTACTCGGGACGTCCAAGGTTATAAATGTTTTTTGTTATAGAACCAAAGATACTACTTTGGTTCTATATAATTTTAAAATGCCTTTCGAAAATAAGTCAGATTTAAAATGGAAGATCATCACCGGTTTTTGAAATACTAGGTATATCATCTGTCGTACCTGCATTATTCTCTTTTTTACCTAACATGGTGAATGTATCAGCTACGATCTCTGTTGTGTATCGTTTTACTTTGTCCTTATCTTCCCAGGAACGTGTTCTTATCTTACCTTCCAGGTAAATGGTGCTTCCCTTTTTTAGATATTTTTCCGCTATTTCGGCCAGGCTTCTCCAGACTACAATGTTATGCCATTCTGTTTGTTCTATGCGTTGCCCGGTTTTATCTTTATAAGCTTCAGAAGTTGCCAGCGTAAAATTTGCAACCGCTGTTCCACCTTCTAAATGACGTATTTCAGGATCTTTACCTAAATTACCTACTAAAATTACTTTATTTACTCCTGCCATAATTTATTTTTTTGATTTGAACAAATATACTATTGGCTCACGGCCAAATCCAAGCGTGTAATCCAATCTCCATAAATTTACAAAAAAAGCGTCAAAAATGCTGCAATAGTTAGCCTTAAGATGAATAACTTGTTAAGGTTTAGCGAAAATTATTAACAAAAAAATAAAATGCTCATCAAGCATGTTGATGGTGAAGATAGTTTTCAATCAGACGGGGAACAGCATATTCATGAATTTTCCTTTCGTCAATTAATATCTTTGAATTTTCAATGAATGGTGTTAAAGGCTGGTCACAGGTTATTTTCCAAAAACGAGCAAAGATTCTTTGATGGCTAAGTACATGTTTATAATAAGGAGAAACAGAATGAATCCGATAAGTGTGAGCGCCTATAAAATTTTTCCAATCCTGTGATTCTAAAAACGTTTCCTCGTTCGTTTCGGTTGCCGTTTCTATTAACGGAAAGTCGTACAGGTTGATCCATATATCTTTTGCAAGGCGTTTTCTAATAATTGTTTTGCTTTTATGATGCAGTACAATATAGTTAAAGTAGCGATTTCTAACTTTGGTTTTCTTTTCTTTTACGGGTAATTCGTTGATGCAGTTGTTTGCAAAAGCCACACACATAGTATTGAGAACACAGGTTGAACAATCAGGGTTAACAGGTTTACATTGCAAAGCGCCAAATTCCATGATTGCCTGATTGTGTAAGGCTGTTTTTTTTTTGTTAAGAAGTTCATCGGCCAACGCCAAAAACTCTTTTTTTCCATGTGTGGAATCAATAGGTGCATAAATTCCGAAAACCCTTGATAATACCCTGAAAACATTTCCGTCCACAACGGCATGCGGTAAATCGAAAGCAAAGGATGCAATAGCGGCTGCGGTGTAAGTACCGATCCCCTTTAAATTTAATATCTCATCATAAGATGCAGGAAATTTCCCTTCATGGTTTTTAATGATAAGCTGAGCAGTAGCATGCAGGTTCCTGGCTCTGGAATAATAACCCAGTCCCTGCCACAATTTCATTACTTTTTCATTATTGGCAAGGGCAAGGTCTTTAACGGTAGGAAATTCCTTAACAAACTTAAGATAGTAAGCCATTCCCTGATCTACCCTGGTTTGTTGAAGAATAATTTCAGATAGCCATATAAGATAAGCATTTTTTGTGGTTCTCCAGGGCAGATCCCGTTTGTGAGCAAGATACCAGGAGATTAA
>CAZMRM010000052.1:9977-10993 GCA_964568515.1 uncultured Chitinophaga sp.
CAGAAAACGATGTCATTATAGTTGTTGACAGGAGAATTAATGTTAAAGTAAGGTCAAAATTACGATTAAAATTTTTGTTTGAATATTAAAATGCTATCTTTGCACCCCTAATTAAGATTTTTGTTGAAATTAATTGTTTGATTTTAAATAGTTTATAGAGTATGACGAAGGCAGATATTATCAATGAGATTGCAGACAAAACCGGTATTGAAAAAGTTGCTGTGCAAGCCAGCATAGAAGCATTCATGAAATCGGTTAAAAATTCGATGGTAAATGGCGAAAATGTTTATTTAAGAGGTTTTGGAAGCTTTATCGTAAAGAGACGTGCTGAAAAAACGGGTAGGAATATTTCAAAGAATACAACAATAATTATTCCTGCACATTATGTTCCTGCTTTTAAACCAGCTAAAACTTTTTCCGAAAAAGTGAAAAAGAATGTAAAAAAGGAGATTGCTGCAGTCTAAACGGTTTTGATAAAGTCCGGAATATGATGATATTCATATTCCGGATAATTAATTTTTATAATTTGTTGTGAAAGATGAAAACTGTTACTAAAAGGCAAATAGCTGTTCTGGTAGGTTCATCTGTTGTTGTCGTTCTTTTATTATTTGCGAATACCAAACTGCCAGAGACCAAGGAAGTAACAAAAACATCGGAGCATACTGGTGCCGGACACGATGATATAGCAGTATTGGTAGAAGATGCGATAAATGCATTGCCTGGAGAAAAGCGAACAGCGGTTCAAAAACTGGAAGCTGCTACAGCAGTTGTTGCAGATACAAAACCGGTTTATGAACAGTTGATCTCAACCTGGGATTCACTTCGTCAGCCTGTCATTGCTGCGTACTATATGGAGAAGGCAGCAGTAGCTTCTGCTACGGAAAAGAATTGGGAAGAAGCCGGATCCAGGTATTATATGGCGGTGCGTTTTTCCAGGCCGGAACAACATGCTTTATTATATGGCAGGTCCATGAAGTGTTATGAAAAGGTATTGGAATTGAATCCCGCGAATACAG
>CAZMRM010000052.1:11003-14052 GCA_964568515.1 uncultured Chitinophaga sp.
TACAGAAGCAAAAATTAATTTGGCTTCCTGCTATGTAGAAGGAAGCCAGGATCCGATGAAAGGTATAGCGATGTTAAGGGAAATCGAAAAAACAGATTCCAATAATGTTAATTTACAGCTCAACTTTGCTTTTTTTTCCGAAAAATCGGGTCAATGGGATAAAGCAATCAAACGCTTTGAAAAAGTATTAGAAATAAAACCGGATCTGATAGATGTATACCTCCATTTAGCAGATGCCTATAAACAAAAAGGAGATACGCCGAATGCAATTAAAAGCTTAGAAAAATATCGTTCTCTGGTCGACGATGTCGTTATTAAAACAGAGATACAGGATTATATAAATAAATTAAAAAACTCTTAAATTTTATCACAATGCCAAGCGGGAAAAAAAGAAAAAGACATAAAATGGCTACTCATAAACGTAAAAAACGTTTGAGAAAAAACAGACATAAGAAAAAATAATTCTTCGCTTAACAGCGAATAACCAACATTTCATGTATGCATTGCCCTCATCGGGGGCTCTGCTTGTTTGCACATGCAAGTGTGAATTCTTTTTCCGGATCATCCGGATTAACAACACGAATATTTTATTTTTACCTATGAGCCTTTTTATAAGGGTTCATTGGGTATTTTACTCATCTAAAAAACTTTAGAGTGAACAGCGAATTAATAATTGATTCAACGCCCACCGAAGTTGTTATTGCATTATTAAATGATAAACGATTAGTAGAGCTTAATCGAGAAAAAAGCAACAACAATTTTTCTGTTGGTGATATTTACTTAGGACGTGTTAAAAAGGTAATGCCAGGCTTAAATGCGGCTTTTGTGGATGTAGGCTACGAAAAAGATGCTTTTTTACACTATTTGGATTTAGGGGCACAGGCAGCTTCTTTTAATAAATATACCAAGTTGGTTCAAACGGGCAAACAAACTACATCTAACCTGATGTATTTTAAAACAGAGCCTGATATTCAGAAAGACGGCAAAATTGGAAATATGTTGAGTGCCAATCAGCATATTCTGATTCAAATAGCAAAGGAACCCATCTCAACAAAGGGTCCACGAATTACCACCGAGATTTCCCTGGCGGGAAGGTATCTTGTTTTAATTCCATTTTCAGATAAGATTTCTGTATCACAGAAGATCAAAACAACAGAAGAAAAAAGCAGATTAAAACAACTTATTGCCAGTATCAAACCTAAAAACTTTGGTGTTATCATCCGCACCGTCGCAGAAGGTAAAAGTGTTCCTGATTTGGAAGCTGATCTGAAAGATCTGACTAAAAAGTGGGAGCAATGTTATGAAACATTAAAGACAGCACAACCACCATCAAAAGTACTTGGAGAAATTGATCGTACCTCCGCTATTTTAAGAGATTTGTTAAACTCAAGTTTTAACAGTATTCATGTAAATGATCCAAAACTATATGAAGAAATTAAAACATATCTGCAAACTATAGCACCTGATAAAGAAAGGATTGTCAAATTATATAAAGGTACTGTTCCTATTTTTGAAAACTTTGGTGTTGATCGTCAGATCAAAGCTTTATTCGGAAAAACAGTAACCATGAAAAGTGGAGGTTATCTGATCGTTGAACATACCGAAGCATTACATGTAATTGATGTTAACAGTGGTAATCGTGCTAAATCCGACAATAACCAAGAAACAAATGCTTTTGATGTGAACCTGGAGGCCGCAGTTGAAGTGGCCAGGCAGTTGAGATTAAGAGATATGGGCGGGATCATTGTTGTAGACTTTATCGATCTTCATTCTGCAGAAAATCGGAAATTACTTTATGAAAAAATGCGCGATGAAATGTCGAAAGACCGTGCAAAACATAATATATTACCCCCAAGTAAATTTGGACTCATACAGATAACACGTCAGCGTGTACGCCCTGAAACAAATATAGTAACTGTTGAAAAATGCCCTGCATGTGGTGGTACAGGTGAAATTCAGGCGAGTATTTTACTGGTTGATCAGATTGAAAACAATCTTCGTTACATACTAAAAGAACAAAATGAATCCGGTGTTACACTTTGCGTACATCCTTACCTGGAAGCATACCTCACAAAAGGCTTCTTTTCATTGAGAAGAAAATGGAGCTTCAAGTACAAAAAAGGAATCAAAGTAAAGCCTGTTTCCTCTTACCATTTTCTGGAATATCATTTCTATAATAAGAAAGACGACGAAATTAAAATCTAAAAAACGGGGCATAAAGCCCCGTTTTGCTTCTACTCCTAATTTAAGCGGACTGTGAGACAGATTTTTCCTCTACTAAATTTTTTAAATCCTGCAATACCTGTTTCCAGTTGTTTTCAGAATGTTCTTTTTCTTGTTCACTCTGTATGCCTTCCTGTTTAATAGTTAACATGGTTTTATTATCAGAAAGTTCTAAATAATAAGAAACAAGCTGGTAATTTTCAGGCTTATCTTCTTTTCCCGAAAGGGAACTCCAATAGTTATATTTCAATAATTTTTCGGGATCATTCACAAGAATGGTCCCTTTGTCCTCATATGTTTTGCCTTCCCATTCACCGGTAAAACGTATTGAACTTCCAACTTTCCAATCGGTTTTTACCTCGGTTCCAAAAAAATATTTTTTTATAAGTTCTGGATTTGTTAGCGCATCCCAGACTTTAGAAGCATTGGCATTGATAACAATACCAGATTTTCCCGTAAGTTGTTGTTTCATTTTATGTCTGTTTAGTTAAAAATGGCTCTTAAGATAATGCCATTTTTGAAACCATTGAGAATGGAAAGAATTAAAGTTTATTTGCTACAGAATGGGGCTGTTTTTTCCAGGTTTGAGAAAAATGGATGATAGGCAACCAACATTTTTCTTGAATTAAAATTTTGGTAGAATCTAAGCTTAAATGTATATTTAATCACTTTTATTTAGCATTTTGCTGAAGCGATCATCACTTCCAAAGCCATCATAAGTATCAATTAGTTTAGTTCAGCTTAAGTTTTATTTTTCTGCAAACAAAAAATTGAATTTTTTACAACTATTTTTTTGAAGATTATCAGGTAATTTGATCAAAAAATG
>CAZMRM010000053.1:0-14039 GCA_964568515.1 uncultured Chitinophaga sp.
CCGCAGTGATATTGACCAGATCGGAACCAATTATGCATATTCCACGACTATGAATTTAGGACAGGCACCCAATAATCTGAACAATACGTTTTCTCAGATCGGGAACATCTCCAGATTGGTTTATAAGAAGGAAAGCCGCATCTGGTATGAAAAAGAATTCAGGCAGGGTGTGAGTTCCAAACTGACCCTGCAAAATGTACGCACCACTCCTTTGTTTCCTGTTGAATTTGGCGATCAGTTCAATCTTTTTCAGTCGTCTAAATTTTCCATTACCGAGTTATTGGTGGATGCGCGCTATTCTTTAAAGGAGCGTTTTATACAAAATGGAACAGAGCGCATTAGCTTTGGAAACAACCGTTCGCCGGTACTCAACGTGAACTATACCTGGGGAATAAAAAATTTATTTGATGGTGATTTTAATTATCACAAATTAACGGTTTCCATTTCCAACCGTTTCCGAATGGCCATACTGGGCTATTCACAAATGATGCTGAAAGCAGGAAAAGTTTTTTCGGAGATCCCTTACACCTTACTGGAGATACCGAGAGGAAATGAAACCATCATTTTTGCAAACAATATTTTTAATAAAATGAACTTGTTTGAGTTTGTAAGCGATCAATATGTACAGTTTTTTTGGCAGCACCATTTCAATGGATTATTGTTTAATCGTATACCACTCATTAAACGATTGAACATGCGGGAAGTGATTGGCGGTAACATTGCCTATGGTACCTTGAGTAAAAAAAATAAAAGCTTCAATGAAAAAAATGTATACACGGTAATGACGGATACCCCTTATGCGGAGATCAGCGCAGGGATAGAAAATATTTTGAGCGTGATACGGGTGGATTATATCTACCGCTTAACGTATATCAGTTCATCTTATAAAAGGCAATACAGTGAACAGAATCCCGGAAATAGGATTACTGACTGGGGAATACGGGTAGGGTTGCAGTTTTCGTTTTAATTCTGATCTAAAGCTTCAGATTATATGCAGTACATGTTAAGGATAAGATGAGAACTTGGGATCCCGTTTAATCAAAATTGAAAAAGCACAGATGAATCAGTTTACAGAAGAATATTGGAACAACAGGTATTTGCAGCAGCAAACCGGATGGGATGCAGGAAGCATTACCACTCCGTTAAAAGCTTATATTGACCAGTTAGAAGAGAAGACACTGAAAATTTTAATACCGGGTGCCGGTAACGGACACGAAGCCGAATATTTAATTAATAAAGGGTTTAAAAATGTAACGGTCATTGATATTTCTGCCCAGCCTATTCGGAATTTAAAAAAACGGGTGCCTGCATTCCCTCCGGAACAGCTGATTACCGGCGATTTTTTTAAACACGAGGGTTTATATGATTTAATTCTGGAGCAAACATTTTTTTGTGCACTGGATCCTGTACTACATAAAGTGTATGTAAAACAGATGCATAAATTATTGAAACCTTCGGCAAAGCTTTCGGGAGTGGTGTTTACAGATCCTTTGGATGCAACGGCTCCACCATTTGCATTGAGAGAAGAAGCATATAAAAAATTATTTCAGCCGTATTTTAAAATCAAAACCCTGGAATTCTGCTATAATTCGATAAAACCAAGACAAGGACGTGAACTTTTCATGATATTGCAAAAAGCAGAAGAAGGAGAGAACAGATGATAAAAAATATTTTATTATCTTTATAAAATGCGATTGATTTTGACATATGCATTCGTGATGATGATCTTCACGATTTCGGCACAAAACCCGGTTGTTGTTTCTAAATCTGAAAAAGAAAAAATTTCAAAAACAACCGGTAAGAAAACCAAAACCAAACCAAAACCGGCAACGGTCTTTGCAAAGCCCTGTCTGCAAACGTTTTATGCAAGTCAGTGCCTGTCGCCTGACTCTGCACAAAGTCCTTACCTGTACTACCAGGTGTACGACTGGGTAGGTACCCGATACAAATACTCCGGAAATTCCAAAAAAGGAATTGACTGTTCCGGTTTTGTGAGCGAGGTTTATAAAAACACATATTGCATTGATATCAATGGCAGTTCCGGTAGTATTTTTACACAAGTAAAACCGGTAGACAAAACAGAATTGAAAGAAGGTGATATCTTATTCTTTAAAATCAGAAAAAATCAGATTTCACATGTCGGGGTGTACCTGGGAAATAATAAATTTGCGCATGCATCTGTTCATTCCGGAGTAACTGTGAGTGATTTGGATGAGCGGTATTATAAAAAATATTTTTACAAAGGCGGACGACTTCTCAATGAATAGTCCACCACTCTTAGCAGAAACCTCCATGACCCAAACTTTGATATTAAGCAGTAAGCAGATTCAGCAAAAAATAAACCGGCTGGCTTACGAGATCTATGAGAACAATTATGATGAAAAAGAAATCATTATTGCCGGTATCCAGGACAATGGATATATGTTTGCCAAACGCATTGCCGATGTGTTAAAAAAAATTTCTCCTATACAAATCAGATTGATCGCCATTAAAATAAACAAGAAAAACCCGCTTTCAGAGGAGATCAGGGTTGATATCACCGACAAAGAATTGAAGAATAAAGTAATAGTGCTGGTAGATGATGTGCTGAATTCCGGCAAAACCATGATATTTGGTGCCAAGCCCTTTTTGACCACAGCTGTGAAACGTCTCATTACCGTAGTGCTGGTAGACAGGGGACATAACCGTTATCCCATCAAAGCCGATTTTGTAGGGCTTTCACTTTCCACCACCCTGCGTGAACATGTTACCGTGGAGATGGAGAAGGCCGGTAAAGAAGCAGTGTACCTCAGTTAGTAAAAGCTTGCCGTAAAAAACGGACAGGTATCTCCTTCATAAATAAATCTGTCAGATTTAGATGATTTAAAGCGTTGATAAAACGTATTGGCTCCAGAAACTTGCTTACTTCAGATTTGTAACAAACGTTACCAGTTCCTCCAGCTTCAGGTCCTTACCTTTTACGGTGTATTGCGCCCGGTTATAAAAATCTTCCCTTTTTTCCAGTTGCCGGGTAATGAAGGCCTGTAATTCGGGTTCCGACTTGCCTTCAATGAGCGGACGTTTTTCTTTGGCATGTATCAGACGGTTAACAAGGGCATTCACACTCATTTTTAAATAAATGGTAATGCCATTGTTATTCATCAGTTCCATGTTATTAAAATAGCAAGGAGTTCCTCCACCACAGGAAATAACAGCATCGGTTTGTGTCAGCAGTTTTTTGAGGGCATTGTGTTCAATGGAGCGAAATCCACTTTCACCTTTGGTGGCAAATAGTTGTGGAATGGTTTGTTGGCATTCCGACTCAATAAAATGATCCAGGTCAATGAAGGGGTGGTTGAGGCTGGCAGCCAGCTTTTTACCGGCTGTTGTTTTACCGCTGCCCATGTAGCCGATGAGAAAGATCTTTGCCATTAATTGGATAAAATTAGAATAGAGGAGTTGGGACTTATTTTGCCATAATTCACCGAAGTGAGTTTATTGTTTTCAAAATAGAAGTCAATGTTTTCGTTGTCAAAGCTCAGTCGTTTTTCGCCCCATTCCTGCAATTCAGTTTCATAGAGCAGGATACCATTGCTTTTGAAAAGTTCAATGATTTTTTTCTCGGTATAGGTAAAAACCGGATGTCCCCACAATACAGTGGCTTTATTGTCTATTTCGACGGAATTAAACCGCTGTTCGTCGTTTTCATCAAAGAATAGTGCAATACCATCGTCCCAATAATGCCATACAACAGCGCAGCAATTCTCGAGTTCGTCGAGTAATTCGGTATCATCCGGTTTACCAAATAATTTTTGAGCCTCTTTCATGGTCGCGCCAAAAAGAAGGTTAGAAAGTCCTTTTCCAGGTTTTATTTCCAGTGTAGCAGTCACGTTTTAGAGTTAGGGTTTTGTTTATCTGTTTGTTCACAATTATACTATTATTTTATGAAATACAAACAGGGGAAAAAAACGGTATTCAGTGAGAAGTAAGGGCAAAAGAAGAAAAATAGCTCCTGATAATCAAGGTGTAGTTGAAATAATGATTTTTTTTTGCAAAAAGTATTTGTAAAATTAAATAATGAATCTATATTTGCACTCCCAAAAATCAACAAAGAATACGGGGTACATTATTAAGGTGTAGATCAGATTCCGTAGCTCAGCTGGTAGAGCATTACACTTTTAATGTAGGGGTCCTGGGTTCGAATCCCAGCGGGATCACGTTTTGTAGAATAAATCCGTTGTAAATCAAGCGTTTACAGCGGATTTTTTAATTTGGGGTAAACATAGGGTAAACAATTAAAATTTTACGCCAAAAGCTGCCAACATTGATTCAATTGGATTATAGAATAATTAAACACTCGATATATTAATAATTCAGGGTATAACCGTTTCTTCTGCTCTACAATATGCTCCAACTAAGAAGATTCTTTATATTTCAATTACACGAGATATAGATACTTGTTTTTAAGCTAGCCTTCCACATAATAATCTACTCCATCTTACAATTTTAATCTTAGTTACTACAAGTTTGAACGTGTAGAAAGTTTGATGAACTAAAATATACATCATCTATAAGATTCTGATATAAGAATTGGCAATGCTATTCGTGAAGGTTTTAATACTAATTTTTTACATGCTGGAATGAGTGAAATTTTAGATGAAGATTAATTTGATGCGTTTAAAGACGAGTTTTCTAATTCTGCTGTACCTATTGTAAATGCTGGTGTTTCAGGTTGCCCTAAAATGCAATTTTTTTCATTTTTATCTTGCAAGTCATATTTTTTTGTTTTTACATTGCATGCATTATTCACTTTTTAAAATAATATAAAAATGGAAGTAGAGGAAGCAAATGAACTACAACAGATGAAAAGAATGCTAGAAGCAATTAACAGCTTTATGATGAATTTAGAGAAAGAAAAACAAAAGAAAGAGTTGTTTAACAATGAGGAAATGATGAGCTTTTTAAGTGTATCTAAAAGAACCTTGCAGCACTACCGGGATAAAGGAATGCTGAGTTTTGTTCAAATAAAAGGGAAGATACATTACAAGTATGAAGATGTACAGGAATTTTTAAATGCGAACAGGATTAAAGCCTTTAAGTAATGAAAATGGAAACTACTAAAGAAGTATTACTATCTGTAATAGTTGAGAAAAAATTAAATTCAGAATTTGATTTTCGCTATAATGAAGTATCTAATGAAGTTGAATACAAAAGAAAGGAAGCATTAGAATTTAAGCCTGTAAATGAAAACGACTTTCACCGATGGCTTCAACATAAGAATATAAATTTTCCAATAGCTAATTTGATAGTACTTTTTCGTTCTAATTTTGTATCAACTTACAATCCTTTTGAAAAATACTTCACGGAGTTACCAGAATGGGATGGAATTGATCGCATCTCGCAACTCTGTGGTTTCATTAAAGCAAAAGATCAAGGAAGATTGAATCAACATTTTAAAAAAATGCTTGTTCGTTGTGTTAAATGTAGTTTAGGTATAAAATTTAATAAACAAGCATTTATTCTAATAGGAGGACAGAACGGAGGGAAAACAACTTTTTTTAGGTGGCTTTGTCCAGATAAATTAAAAAAGTACTACACAGAAAATATTGCTACCGATAAAGATAGCTTAATAGGTTTGTCTGAAAATTTCATTATTAATTTGGATGAATTAGAATCATTGTATAAAACGGAATTAAATAAACTGAAGAGTATGATGAGTAGTGAAATGATAAAAGTCAGACATCCATACGCCAGAAGAGCAAGTGTTTCTAGGAGAAGAGCAAATTTCTTTGGGTCTACAAATAAAGATGAGTTTTTGGCTGACGAAACAGGTGCAGTACGATGGTTGTGTTTTGAGATATATGGAATCGTTTGGGGATATGAAACCCAAATTGATTGTAACCAAATTTGGGCACAAGCATATTCACTTTGTAAAAGTGATTTTGCATGTGAACTAACTCCTGAAGAAATAGCTGAAAATGATGCAATAAATTCGGTTTATCAAGTAAGAACTATTGAACTAGAGTTGGTACAAAAATATTTTGAGCCAGCCAAGAAGGGAGAACCATCAGCTCAGGCAATGGCGACAACAGATATTCTGATTAAATTAAAAACTGTTGAAGAAAGCGTGTCATTAAATTTAATAAATTTAGGAAAAGCCTTAAGAGTTGCCGGACACAAAGCTGTAAGTGCCAAGATTCAAGGGGTTAATAATTCTAGAAAGGTATATTGGGTAAGATTTATTCATCGCGAACCTACCACCTTACGACTAGGTATCAATTGATCTTATTTTATTGATGATTGAATTGTAGTAACAATAAATCTATTAATTACCATGAATTGCGATTCCATGTACTGGTTTTAAAGCCAGTAGTAAGTAGTAGGATAGATTAAGATAAATTAGATTATTGAACAATTGAAACAAAAATTGCCCTTTTTAATCTATATTTGCTATTGAAAATATAAAATTTATAATAAGAAAAAGACAGTCTTAAATAACATACATATTAGCGTTAGTATATCAGCATCCTTAAAACCGCGAATTTTAAAAGAAAAACATGATAAATCTAATGCTCACGTCAAGGCGTGGGCTTGGTTTATTTGTTTTTCGGGGTGCTTCGCGGTACCTAAGGAGGCGGTAGGCTGATGTCCCACGCTGATTTTTTATACCCAAACTTAAAAACACTATGAAAAAACTATTATTACTAATTGTATTTAAATCAATTGCTATAATTAGCAATGGGCAAAGAATATTTGATGATATAACTAATGATAAACCTCAAAATGCATATATCGGTTTGCCTGTAAATGAAATGAAAGAATTAAACCGGAAAGCGAGTGAAGCTTATGAAAACAATAGGGATTATAAAAATAAGTTGATAGATTTTATTCTTGACTTAAAGACAAAGACTGATGATAGGGAATTACTAGATGCAATTGAAACATCCTATAATAATCTAAAAGCTATAGACTGTTGCTATCAGGATAAAGAATACCAATTGGACAATATTAGCTCGGAAATTAAAAAAGCCATCAATGATTATAACGCTCGAATAAAAGATGCACCTCAAAAATTATGGGAAACAGCCAATGAAGATTTAACAAACCAAAATTATCAGGCAGCAATTCAAAAATACTCAGAACTAATAAAAAACAAATCAAAATTCCCTGATGCATACTTAAATAGAGGTATTGCATATAGTGCAATAAAAAATTTTGAACTCTCAATTTTAGATTTAAATAAATACATAGAAATCATACCAGACAATGAAAGGGCCTATGGTTTTCGAGGCTGGGCAAAATATTATGAAGAAGATTTTATGGGAGCAATGGTAGATTTTAACAAACAAATCGAACTTGATCCTGATAATTCTAAACCTTATTATAATAGGGGATCTGTAAAATCTAAACTGGGAGATAACAAAGGGGCAATTTCTGATTATACTAAGGCTATTGAAATTCGCCCAAACTTTTCAATGGCATATAATAATCGAGGATGGGCAAAGTACCAATTAAAAAAATATAAAGAAGCTATAATAGATTTAGATAGAGCTATTCAAATGGACGATAAAAATTGGGTTGCATATGATTCTCGTCAAGAAACAAAGTTGGCATTAAATGATTTAAAAGGATGCATAGCTGATTGCAATATTGTAATTTCTTTAAATCCTAAATGTACAAATTCTCTTCTATGCAGAGGTAATGCGTACTTTAAACAAGGGAATAAAACAAAAGCTTGCGAAGATTGGAGTAATGCGGGAGAGAAGGGCGAAATAAAAGCCTACGATTTCATTTCTAAATATTGTAATTGATGTAGCGCTAATTTGATTGGGAAGTTAATTTTTTTAAATTAAAAATTTAATTTTACATGTGTCAATAGTTCACTTGCCCTACTCCATCATAACACCCCCTCTCAAAATCAAAAAGAAAGCCCCCTACGCTCAAAACTCTGCGTTTTGAAAATAAAAAAGGAAAAGCGGTATTCACTTCATCAAGGCAATACAAAAAGATACGCCAAAACCATACAGCACATTTTTATTATTGTCTATTTTTTAAGGAATAAAAATAAGCTGTATTTGCCCTACGGGTGCTTCATTACATTCCGCATTTTGTCATACTTTTCATTGCCTTGCTTCCGTTCATAGCAAGCTGGCTTGTCCTGTAAAATATGTTCACTTCATTACGCTGAGCTTCATTCGTTTACACATTTTACAGTCCACCGCTTGCAATAATTTGGCTCGCCTGCTAGTCGACAATGGCTGCGGGCTTATTTTATAGTTGCCTACCGGCAGTACGGTAGCCCTTGTGTAGTGCATATTTTTTTGCAACATAAATTAAGGAATGTAATTTAATTATTTGTTGCAAAAAATCATTCTACATAGGTCGCATCCGTTGTTCGTACCTCACAACTCCCATGCTTCCACCATTGTCTCCACTCGCAGGCGGCTCGCACACACAACGTCCGCAAATCATTACAATCGTACCTCATTTCATTTATTTGCAGCCGTTTTCCCTCGCTTGCTCAGGGCTGTTTCTACTACAGGGAAAAATTAAGGCTCACAAGCGTGCACACCCTTCCGTCCTACGGTTGGATGCTCATTTTTATTTATAGATACACACAAAGCAATCACACATTCAAATATCTATTAATTTAAAATGACCGAAGAGGTGGGAGTGGAGGTGAGTTTATATAGGTAATTACTAGGGAGAATTTACCCTTTTTCTACAAACACATTATTATAAGCTTATTTTGATAATAAAAATTAATCATTAAAAACGTCCATTGCTTTATCCAATTCAGAACTAACAATTTTAGCGTACACTTGTGTTTCTTTAATAGCGGCATGTCCCATAATCTTTGAAACTTTGTCAATACTAATACCTTTCCTCAAAGCTCTTGTAGCCCAAGTATGTCTACTTGTATGGAAACTAATGTGTTTATCAATTTCTGCTTTAGTAGCAAGAAATTTAAGGTTTTTATTAATATAAGCAGTTGCTCTGCTAATTGCAGTATCTAATGTTCTCGGATCGGTTAAATCAGTATCAATAGGCAGAATCGGAAATATAAAAGCATTAAGATTTTTTTTCTTTGGTTTATATTTTTCAATAAATCCAATGGCTTTGTTTGGTACTTTGATGGAAAGCTGATTGCCTGTTTTTTGAATCGTAATGTGAATATTTGTTCCATCAAAATCTTTCCATTTCATTTGAAGAACATCGGAAACCCTTAAACCTCCTACATAAGAAGCAAAAATGAACATATCTCGATGTAGCTCAAGGCGTGTACCATTGGTCGTTTTTACATTTTCAATCCTAGTTAATTCCTCTTCCGATAGATATACTTTTTCGGTTCTTTCTGTCTTCATTTTATATTTATTGAAAGGAATTACAGAATGATCAATAACATCTTTGCGATATGCATCATTAAAGACCTTACGAATAAATTTGAAATCTTTGTGTATGGTGTTTACTTTATTACCCTTCTTTTCTTTCAGATATTTTTCATACTTGGTTAAAAAATCAGGTGTAATATCTTGGAAGCATATATTTCTGCCTTCGGTATATTCTTTTAGTTTGGCAATAATGGAAAGATTTTTATCATAGGAGCCAATTTTGTCCTGAGCGAGGTATTCTGCTACTACTTCATCGGCAAAAGGGAAAAAATCAAAAGGCTTCTTTCCGTAAACTTTATCTCTTAAACTTCTGCTTGTTAATCCTTTATGAATAGTCTCAAATTCCAGAACCTGGTCTTGAAGATCTGTATACTTGTTTGAAAGAAGTGAATTAGCTCTTGCACTATTTGGGTGTTTAGCCTTTATTTTCTTGTTTTTTTCATCCCAATGTTCTTCAGGAATGATAATACCTGAAGATATATAACTAATTTTCCTATCTTTAATGATCCGAAAGTGAATTGGAGCTTCTTTTTTCTTATTTAGTTTGTCTGAACGAAAAACAGTTGTAACACTTGCCATTATTGGTGTTTTTGGTAATGGGCAAATGTAAGCAAAATAATGTAATTGGGGTAAACATCGGGGTAAACATTATTAACATTTTGATGCTTTTTTTAGCACCAGAATGAACTTTTAAAAATATAAAACCATTATTATTGTTGAGGTGTAAAGCAAATGAGCGAAAATGGAAGAAATAAAATTAGTCCCAGCGGGATCACCATATGGGATTGATGAGATTTTTTCTTATCAATCCCATTTTGTTTTTGGTTACTTCCCTTGGTAATTGCGGCAATCAGCGATACCAGTTCATTGAGCTTCACCGTTCGAACTTTATTTTCCGAAAACTGTAGATTTTCTTTACATATCGAACGGATGATTTGTTGTTTCTTCGCCAAAGGCGCGCTATCATAGATTTTATCCAGATTTTTAATAACCGTTAATCCGTTCTTCAAATATCTTTTGAGTTCAGAATTCGACTGGTTATTTTCCATTTGCTGTCTCACCAAGGCATCTATTATCGGCTCGTATCTTTTCTTAATTTCCTTAAAATCGTTGGGCGTAATTTCGGCATCCAGCATCATTTGCTGGGCGTTATTTATCCGTTCGCGGTTCTTCTGAATTTCCTCCTGAATTTGCTTTTGACTTACCGGCTTTTCTTCCGAATTAGCCCTGAAAACCTCCTTAACGATGAGATCATATAATTCTTCCACTTCTTCCGTGAAAGTCAGCGTTTTTAAGTAATTGGAAAATGAATCATTGATTTCATATGCCTTTACTCGCTCCTTACAGTCTTTTGTGCAATGATAATAGAAATGCTTACCACCGCTGCCGCCAGTGGATGCACTTCCTGTTAGTTTTTTACCGCACCTCGGACAATTCAAAAATCCGCGTAATGGTAGTTCTTCCTTTGCGCAAACTTTATAGGCATGTTTTCTTCTTCTTCCTGTTAACACATCATGTACTCTTTCGAATAGCTCCTCCGAAATGATGGCCTGATGCGAACCCTGCACAATGCATTCGTCATCGTCTTTGTAAGCAGGCACATGTATTTTGCCGCAGTAAACAGGATTCTTTAATAAGTGCCAAAAATTATTTCTGCTACATTTCAAACCTAGCTTATTGCATTCCCTCCTGATTTCGTCCACATGAAAAACTCCTTTTGATAATTCTTCATTTTCCACTTCAGGTGCGGCCAGATAAAAAGCAAGCATGATTTTATTTTCAGGAATAGATAAATCCAAAGGTTGCTCTATAGCCTGGGGATCAACACCTAATTTGTTCAGCGTATTGATTATTCCATAAGCATCACCTGTATTACGGGAGAAACGGTCCCACTTCGTAAATAACAACAGATCGGCTTTGCCCCGATGCTTACGTAATACATTTAATAGCTTGGTGAACTCAGGACGGTGAAATGTTTTTGCTGAATAATCATCCTGGTAAATGGCAACTACCGTGATGTTATTCATTTCGCAATATTTGTTTAGCCGTTCCTCCTGGTGCTTTAAACTATATCCTTTATCAGCCTGTTCATCGGTTGATACACGGATATATAAGATTGCTGTTCTTGCGTTAATGTTCATGCTGCACTTTTTAAATCGTCGTTGTTATTTTTGTTGTCGTGTTTAAACGCTCTTTCTTTACGTTCATTAAAAATAAACACATCATAATCTATTTTAGCCAGTTCAAATAGGAACTCGCGAATTGCCAGTAATTCTTCTTCCGAATAATTTTTACCTTTTTTATTCAAAATCTCTTTGCATTTTGCAAGCGATATTTTTTCATTCAACTTCCCAGGATCAGCCATTTTACTTGGTATTTATAGTTTATTGCCGCTATGTGTGAATAACAGCAACATAATAAGATGTTTTCGAATAGTCAGCCGGATTTCCGATTAATTTCAACCTATTTAAAATAAAGGCAACAGTGCTTGGATATTTAAAATAAAGATGCCATGTGGCTAACTACGAATAAAATTAGGCCTTCGAGAATGCGGAGGTATAACAATTTCAGAAGTTGTTCAATAAAAAGAAAGGGATTTCAATCTTTATTCAGTTCATTCAATAATTTCGAAAGAATTGTAAGTTGTTTTAAGTAAATGATTGGGTAAACTGGAAAGTAATTTCAGGAAGGGACAGACGGGACAATGCGGTTAGTATGATAATACCTATCCGATCATGACGCGATAGTCATGCGATACCCATGTGGTAGGAATGGAGGAGTTATTTTTACTTTGAGCTAACGGTAGGTTTAAAACAACGAACGGTATGGAAATGCCGATTCAAAAATATTTTTTATGATGAACACAATAATGAAGAATCATTTATGTTAACCAAGATAAAGTGTTCTTTTTCTATCCCCAAAGTTCCATTATTGAAGTTGAAATGTTTTCGGTAGTTAATCTGAAGGTTTCTATTAAGTAAGAATATAATTTCCCTCTTGCATTCCGGCTCCACTAATAATAAAAATAGAAAGCTCTCTGCGCCGATAATAGAATTGCCAAATCTTCAGAAATCATGAGTACGTCACATGGAAAATTAGAGATCAAGCCTTACTCTAAAAAAGAGTTAGCAGCTATTTATGGGATTACTCCTCGTAGTTTTTCTACCTGGATAAGACCTTTTAATAGCTTGATAGGGATAAAGATCGGAAAGTATTATAATATTCATCAAGTGAAGATAATCGTTGAGAAGCTGGGATTTCCTTGCATTATGGAGGATTAAGAATAGTGGGTTTATGATTATTTGTTACGGGTTATATTTCTTATAAATATCTTTCAAAAAATCAATGCCTTTTTCTGCATGTATCAAACATATCTTGTCTGCTATATCTTTAAAGCCGTGTTGATAAAGAATCAAAATCATATCCGATATGTGGCCTCGTGAAATATCATAAGTAACTTCGATTTTGAATAATTCGAAAAGAATTTCACCGACTTTTTGCGGTTCAGTATTTATATGCTTAAATAGTCCCTCAATTACAGCATATCTATCCCGTTGAGAAATATACGGTATGCTTCTTACCAAAAGTGATTTCACATTTTCGTCAATTTTAGTAATACTGTTGACCCATTTGCAGCTACCGGACAATATGAGCTTATCAATTTGTGGCTTTTGCAGTTTAATTGAATTATTAAAAAGAGCTTCCCATATTGGTATAATTTTATGAGTTACTTTAGTTTCAAATGGCCGTTTGGGACTCCAAAAGAAATAAACTAAGTATGAGAAAATATCTTCATTTTTTTGTGTAAACAAGGCCTGCATGAGTTCACCATCTAATTCAGTTCCATTGAAATCGTAAAGATATGCTAAGCATATTTGGCTAACGAGTCCATCTCTCGCTTGATCAGCAAGATTTATTTTATTACTAAGTGCAATCACATATTGACGATTCTTTATAAATAAATCGAAATGGGTTCGGTTCGGTTGTCGATTATAAAATAGGTAACCAGTTAATGACGATAATAAATTCACCTCATTATCAGCAGGGAAAATATTGTTAAAATTTTTTAAAAACCATTCTTCGTCTAAAAAATTGACGTGAGACAAGTACTGTCCCAAGACATGATATAGCATAGGATTTTCTTCTTTCGAATCCAATAAAGAAGATATAATTCCTTTTATCTCTGCATCCCACCTCTCACTAATTTTATTTTCAACTCTTGCTAATCTATATGAGTATTCAATCATCACCATGTAAAGATGGCCTACGGAATTATTTAATACTGTCATAGACAAATCTTGATGATCAACAACTTCACTATGATGCATTTTTAAAATTTGAATTATTATTCTCTTAATCAATAAAAGATTTTTTTCTTCGAATGCATGACTATCATCATTTACACCACTATCCAAGAAAGACAACACACTTGAAATAAACCATCTGCCATGCTTATCAACAGAATTATGTAATTCCCAAAAATCAATATTGTTCACAATTTTAAGGATTACCTCCAGTACTTCGTCGGTCTGAAAATTCAACTTTTCCTCTTTCCAAGCTTCAGCAAGTCCTCTGATCCAGGTATACATAAAGTGATGTGAAGAATTAGAAACAATTTCGCAGTTTACGTTATAAACATTAGGATTTTTTCGAATTGTAAAAACTAAT
>CAZMRM010000054.1:0-13971 GCA_964568515.1 uncultured Chitinophaga sp.
TTTACGAAAAGCGATCGCATCAAAACCGAGCCCATCGCAACAGCAAAACAGGAAGAGAAAAAAAAAAACGTGTTTTTATATGATTGATTTCTTTCTTTTTTCTTTTTTTCCTGTGCTTCTTTTTTTGTGCATTTTTGATGAAGCAGGATAGCTTCCATCACCTGATCTCCACAGGTGTATACAGGATTTAAAGATGTCATGGGCTCCTGAAAAATCATAGCAATGTCATTTCCTCTGTATTCACGCATTTGTTTTTCAGGAACCTGGGTAAGATCAACAATCCCGTTTTTAGTATGGTACAGAATTTCGCCTTGCGTGATTTTTCCGGGAGGATTGGGGATCAAGCGCATGACGGAGAGGGAGGTAACGGATTTTCCTGAACCGGATTCGCCTACAATTCCAATGGTTTCTCCCCGAGAGAGTGTAAAGGAAATATCGTTTACGGCTTTAACCATTTCGCTTTCTGTACGAAATTCCGTTACTAAATTTTTAATTTCAAGTAGAACCTCTTTTGACATAGATTCAAAAGTAGTAAAAATCTTCTAGCTTAGAACCGGCTGATCAAGGCCGAGAACAATACTGATTTTTAGTGTGGAAGAAAGTAAAAAACAGGGTCCTGGATAAGAAGGTTTAGAGTTTTTTCTAATTCTTATCCGGATATATCCAGACCGCAATTTTACCAGGTGCATGATCGGTAGTTAAGGAAGTGCTTTCGTCACTTAAATTGATCTTTACATCACCATAATTCGGTGATTTAACTGTCCAGACATTATATCCCATATCTACTTCACTGCTTCCGTAATGATCATCAAAATAGGTCTTAAAAGCATTGAAAATAGCTTCTGTATTATTCGGATTGGTAACATAGATGTCCGATTGAATCTCACTCAGTCCTCTGTCGTCAAAGTTGTAAGTGATGCTATAGGAACCGGTGGTATCATCAATTTTATATTCATAATACAAATATCCCTCATCTGCTTCTACGGGTTGTGATGGTTCTGTAATTTTTACAGAGTCAGGAAGATTACCAAGATTGAGCCCTCTGAATGCACCCATTTCGGAACGCATTACCTTTTCCAATACAGGGCTGTATTGTGCGAGTTTGGATTGGCTAGATTCTTTACAGGAATATATTACTGCAATTAATAAACAAGTAATAATAAAATGCGGATTATGTGACTTTAAAAAAAACATAGATCAGTTTTTGTGAAGCAAAGATAAAAGAAAAGGAAGATGGATTACGCAATGATGATATTTTTATCTTCAATACCCGATTCACCCATAAACCGGAGTAATAATCGGGCAACAGTGAGTACATCTTTCTGACAATAGGTAACAATCCGTTCCAGATTTTTTTCTTCCCAATAAACGCTGGCAATATCACTGCCATCAATATCCGCTTTAGGCGTTGGAATCTGAAAAATATTGGCCAGTAAGTTTAAAGAAGTATAATTTTTAAAATCTCCGAATTTCCATAATTCCATAGTATCAAGATGATTAATTTCCCACGGTTTTTTACCGGTAATATTGAGTGCTTTCGGAAGTTTAATGGAATTTAGCAACATCCGTCTGCATAGAAAAGGAAAATCGAATTCTTTTCCATTGTGTGCACAAAGCAGATGTTCCTTACGATTGTAATGTGTATTTAAAAGTGCTGCAAAGTCTTTTAATACCTGCTTTTCATCATGACCATAAAATGATTTGATACGGAAGTTTTTTTGATTAAAAAAGCCGACGGAAATACAAATGACTTTTGCATATTCAGCAAATACACCTGCTTTTTTGTAATGATTTTCAGGTGTTTCGTTTGTCTGAAAACGGAATTTTTGATCCCAAAGTTGTTTCATCGCAGGATCCAGATCACTATAGTGATAAACAACCGGCACAGTTTCTACATCCAGGAACAATATATTGGAAAGCTTAAGGGATTCAAGCATGCAGCATCATTATTTGATCATTACCCCTTTTTTATTGATAAAAGGAATTTGAGTAAAATTTTCTTCCTTTATTGTTTCAGGCAAAAAAATGTATTTTTTATCATACATCACATTATTAATATAAAAACTTACCCAATACTCATTATTAAGTCCAAATAAATTTTCAACGACCGGTTCAATTTTGGAAAAATCTCCAGGTTTGATTTCATCCAGGAAGTGTCGTAATGTGGAGGTCTTTACATTCTGTCCGTCATATGTTCCATAGCCCTGTGAAGTAACCAGCACACCTTCCATTTTTTCCTTTTTCAGGTTAATTAGAAAAGCACTCCATTCTGTTTCACCCACTTCATTTTCCTCCTGTATAATCGCTACGGCAACATCTTCAACTGTAGGAGGGATTATATCTTTTTTCATGTTGTAACAATGATTAAATGTAAATTAAACAACAAAGCGAATTTACGAATCTGTATTTATCCAAAACGAAGAAAATGATAATTTTTGTATGTCCAGAGGACAAAAGAAAAGAAAGACAGCTAATAGCTAACGTGCATACATATTCAACGCCGCATCAATGTATAAATAAACATCCAAGGGATGGCGACTGTCCTTGTTAATATTCCTTTTTTTGCCCAATCGCACCACCACCATTTTTTTGTCAGGTATGCAAATGATATATTGGCCTAAGATCCCTCTTGCATAAAAAATCCGGTGGCCTTTATAATCGGGTATCAGCCACCAGGAATAACCGTACTCATCGTTTTTTTGTCCGTCTGCTAAAAGATCTGCAGGTGTTATGGATTTAATAACATATTGAGAAGCAATTAATTGTTTACCGTTCCATTTTCCGCTGTCCAGATAAAATTCGCCAATGCGTGCAAAATCCAGGGCATTCGAATTAAAACAGCAATAGGCTTTTTCTATTCCATTTTCGTGGTCCAGACTCCAGTAGGCACTATTTTTGGCTCCGAGGGGTTTCCATAATTTTTCAGAAGCATATTCGCTGATCGTTTTTCCTGTAACTTTTTCAAGAATGAATCCTAATAATTCGGTATTCCCGCTTAAATAAATAAATTCTTTGCCGGGCTCACTGGTTACTTTATACCCATAGGTGAGTTTTTTAAGATCATTTCCATAATATGCTTTTGCAGGATAGGCAAATGGATTTTCGTAATCTTCATCGAAATTTATTCCGGATGACATGGTCAGTAAATGTTTGATCGTGAGTTTAGCATTCTCCCCGTCTTTAAATTCCGGAAGAAAATCACTCACCGGCTGATCCACATTTTTAATTTTTCCTTCATCAATGGCCATCCCGATTAAAATGCTGATGAAACTTTTTGCCATGGAAAAAGAATTGGTATAGGAGTCCTGGTTAAATCCATCCCAGTATTGTTCATGTATAAGCGAATCATTCTTAATAATTACAAAAGCAATGGTTTGAAGACGCTCAAATTCCGGAAGTTCTTCTTCCTTTATCGTTTGTGTATTATAAAAGGCAGAGGTATTCCATTTTTGATAAGTTCCGGCCTTTACTTCGTGGTTGGCAAAAATATGATACTCTGTAATACTTGGACCCGACCGTCCTTTTAAATAGGTGTTGGAAATTCCTTTATACAGATATGTTTTACCAGATACAATAATAGCAAGATTGATGAGCACAAAAATGATCAGCAGCCATTTACCTATTTTTTTTAATATAGTCATTGTACAGGCTAAGAATTTTTCAAATGTACATTAATATAGAAAGTAAAAAAAAATATTTATTTCAGTTTACCGATAATTTATACGAAGGAATGAAGCAGAAGTTTATCTTTAACAAAAACCCTGTAGACGAGTTTATTCATGACAATTGCTGTCCATAATAAAAATAAATAAAATGACGCAGTTGAAAAGAAGAAACGATCAGGAATTGAAAACAATCAACCAATGAAAAGGAAACAATTACTCCTGCTCTTATTAATGGCAGCCCAATTAACGATGGCACAAGAAACAGTAAAACAGGTTGACCTGAAAAAATACTCGGGAAAATGGTATGTGATCGGTTTTATTCCGACACTATTTGATAAGAAATGGAACTATACAACTAAAACGTATACGCTCAATGAAAAAGGAGATTATGACATCTATACAACCTACAGGAAAACAGAAGATGATGTTGTTCAAAGTATAAGATCCAAAGGGGTTATTGATAAAACTTCAGGAAATTCAAAATGGAAAGTTCAGTTTGTATGGCCTTTTAAAGTGGATTACCGGATAATTGAGCTGGCAGATGATTATTCGTATACAGTAATTGGAAACAAGAAAAAAAGTTTTGTATACATTATGAGCAGAACACCTGAATTACCCGGAACCGGTTATATAAAAATGGTAGAAAAATGCAGGGAGAGAGGGTATGATATCAGTAAACTCAGAAAACAGCTTCAATGATGTTCAGAGTAAATTGTTGAGACTGTTGGGTCAGATCACGATGAATAAAGGCGGCTTAGCTATCTTCGGGATGAAAGATTAGCTGTTATTTCCTCTGTAAGAATAGGAAGATTGCATTTTCTGCATATTTCACAATTGGTTCTTGTAAGCCATAATTCATAATCTGCTAAACGTTCATCTGTAAAAGGTGTTGGAGTATTTTTTCTACCCCTTATTTTATTTAAAAAAATATCCCTTTTAATTTTATCATGAGCCAGATAATTGATGCTTCTGAACGGATTTTTCTTAATATATTCTTTCGTATTCGGATAATTGGTAAGAAGGTGGATGGCATAATTCTCCAATTGCTGCTTAATGGTTTCCAGAGAAAAAACATGTAGCTCACAGCCGTATCCTATAATGATAGCATCTCCACCCCATTCATTGGTTATGGAATAGAGAATGGTCTGGCTTTTTATTTTCAACAAAAGTACATTATCATTTTTAAATTCATCCACCAGAAGTATGGCCGGTTCGTTGTTTCGTAAATCAATCTCGATAAATAACTTATCGGCGGCATCAATGATCTGAATAGAAAATTTTAGTTGTTTTCTTTTATCGGCAGGTATGATATGGGCTTTTTCCTTTACATGTTTTTTTAGCTGATCACAAATTTTCTCTAATTCAATGCGGTCTATGAGCCTGATATTTCTTTTTTTTACAATTTCTTTTTCATATTCCTTCTCCGCCAAAGATGCAATATCATATTGTTTCAGTTTTTCGTGATAGGGGGAAATAAACGAAAATCCTGCTTCGGTAATAACATCTTCAGGATAAAATTCAATAATCTGTGTTGTGCAGTCTGAATCTCCAAAGTAGTCCGTGAAATACTTTTTAATCTCACTTCGAGGTACTTTTACTTTGTTGATCCATCTTTGTGAATCATCCAGAAGAACAAAATCGCTGGCAAAAGGAATAGAGAAAACAGCATTGATACCCTTAGCAATCTTGCAAAAATTATCCAAGAAAAATTGCTCTCTTACTTTTCCGATCTCCAAATCATTTTTCCATTCACACTTAATGGTATTTGGAAAATAGGATGCTCCACCATAGCTTGAAAACAAATAATCGACATTTTTCCACTTTGATTTAATTTTTTCTATAAAGTAGGAAATTATCCCGGAGGGAGCCGAGGGCAATGCATCATTAATATTTACAAGTGTTTTATCTTTGCTTTCAATAACAACAACATTATCCAGATTGTTTGCAAGGAAAGTAACACGGATATTTTTTGAAAGAGTATATAAACGTTCATTTACTGCTTCGGTAATTTTCTCAAATCCTAATTCTTTAAAAAAATCAACAGCACCTTCATACCAGGTATAAGGGAAAAATACATGTGCACTTTTATTTACCTGTTTGATGGTTTCGTAATGTAAATGATCTTCGTGTCCGTGTGAAATAAGTACATAATCTATATCCTGTAAATAGTCAAGCACATTTTCAGGTGGTTTTGGAAACAAGTACCATTGTTCACAATAAGCAGAGCCTAAAACCCAGGGGTCAGTCAGAATTTTAACGCCTTCCATTTCAATTAATAAAGTCGCATGCCCCAAATACGTAATTTTCATCGGATAAAATAATAATAATTTATAAGCAATTTACTCTTTTTTATTTTAGAACATACTAAGCTATATTTTTAAATACCGAAACCCATCATAACCTCTCATAAAAGGATTAAAATAGCAGGGTTACTGGTTAATGCTTTAGTGAAGGGTGAAAATGGGCATCAACGTATTTATGAAATTCTTCATGCTCTTTAACAAACTTAGCAGCGAACGGACAATAAAGCATTAATTTTTTGTGCTCTTTGATAGCAAAATCGATGGCCGACAATACTAATTTTGATCCGATCCCTTTTCCTTTCATACCGGGAGGTACTTGCGTATGCATGAGTGCCAGGTTATTTTTATAAAAACGGTACTCCAATGTGGCAATCTCTTCTTCCAACTGAATTTCAAAGCGGGATAACTCCTTATTGTTTATAATTTTGAGATCCTCCATGATCTTGCAAAATTATAAAAAAAACATCTCTTATCCGATTTTCCTGTGGGATTAATCGCGTTCTGCCATTTTTGACTATCAAGGATGTTTGTACCATAACAGAAAAATTTTGCAAGCTGGGGCAATGAATCCATGCCAAGGGGCTGCAATTCGAATGATGAGTGGCGCTATTCTAGGTGGATTGTTTGGAGGCCCTGCTGGGCTTATCGTAGGTTGGGGCACGGGAGTAGTTGACGTTTTAACCAATTGCTAAGAGAGATCCTTAAATCAAGAATCACGCTAAAATTATTCTATTTTAGCGTGATTCTTTTTAATAATTATGATTTTAATAATTTATAATAGATGTTTAAGATTTTAAGTTATAATTTCTGGTTAGTTCAATCTGTGGGGATTACAAAAATAATGGCAATTGTTATTGCTATAATATTTGTAAATATATATCCATTCACTTTTCACGAATCACCTCCGGCTTTCGTCTCGATTTTTACAATTGCAGTCAGTTTAATAGTTACAGATTTGGCAAAAATTAGATACCTTCCTAATATAGATTATTACCATATTTCAATTTTTGCATATAGTAAATTTCATAAATATGTTATATTGTTGATTATTGAATTATTTGGGTTAAAATTTATAATATTATTGTTAAGTATTGTATGCGCATCAATTTTCAATTCCAATTTTCAATTCAATATAATGCAAACCGCATTCGTATACTTAGCTTATAACATTTTTATTTTGCCAATTCTAATTTTTATAAGAAGAAATAAAGTGGGCTCTGTCATAATAAAGCAAATTTTGGCTCTTCCACTATATATGCTACTAATAGATAAAAAGTATAGGGTGCTTATTTTTTTACACGAAAGTTACATCAATAATTATAAGTTTGCGAATATTCCTATTTTGGTTTTAATAATCGGCAGTCTTGGATCCTTTTTTTACTTTTTATTTATCGTAGGAAAGAAACCATCATTTGATCCTGCTATTGTGTCTAATTACAATAAAAGTTGGTGGAGATAAAGTATTAAGCAATGTCATTATACAGTCATATATTTTGCTATCAATATAAAAAAGGAGATTTTTGGTTGCCAGCGATAATTTTATTTATACTGCCTTTGGAAATATACTTTAAACAACAGTTAATCCTCGTAACAATTTTTCTATTACAAACTAATTTCTATTCAATCATTCAGAGGAATAAGAAAGTAGTAAAACTAGCAGTGATAAGTGGGTATAGCTTAGGTAAGCTAATAATGAATTTAAATGTTTTAAATTTAGTATGCTTTAATTTTTGGTATATTTTAAGAATCATATTGCTGATTGTAATAGGAAAGGAGTTTTTAATAGTTTCGACTATTTTCGGTGATTTTATATCTTTCAATCTGATCATTCTAAGTGGCTCTATTTTAGGCAATAAGCTTAGTTTCTTTTTTATAAATGAAAAATCCATATTTCTGAAAATGTGTATGGCGCTTTTATTTTCAGTTGCCCTGCTATTAATTATACTAGTTATAAAAATATATCTAACAAATATATTTGCTGGTCTAACCGTCTTGCTATTGACGATTTTGATTTTGTTTTTTGATTTAAAAAATACTTCATATTATAATTTAATACAATGATTAAAATAGAAAACGTAAAAAAAACTTTTGACAAAAATATTGTATTGAAAAATGTAAACCTATCCATAAAAAAAGGCGAAATACAAGCATTATTAGGAGCAAACGGTGCACATTATATCAAATTCAAAATACCTGGGACTGGTACCTGTTACGCTTGTGTTAGCTAAGCCGAAAGTTATATCATTAGCTGAGTTTTTGTTGAATTTAGATTTCGAAGTATTGATTTTTTCTAAAAGTAAAGCATAATTCCGCTCGTAATTCTTTACATTTTGCTCATAATTAAAATTTAGCGAACCTTCAATTACTTTTTCTTCGGCATTTGAATTTTTTTTTTCAGGAACGGCAGATTCTTTTATATTCTGGGTTCCATTAGAACTTGGTTTTTTAATGGCTTTAAATTGTGAAAGGCCATCATATAATTGTTCCTTAGTTTTATATGTATCATCATATGGATTATTTTCAAGGGCTCCGTCTGGGTTGAAACAGAAACTTACTACTAAATCATAATCTCCAAAATTGGAATTAACAATGCCAGTATTTCCTTTATTAGATGGCTTGGCAAAGAATAAACCGGATTGATTACATAAACCATTGCCATGTTCAGACCGTGAGTCTATTATCATCCCATCGCGTTCTGCCTGTCCGCCGGTAACGATAATTTCTATCGTACCTGATTTAATATCGCCAAATAAAACTTCCTTTACCTCTAAAGTATAGCTTGTGTAAATACTGTTACTGTTATCTCCAGTACCCCAAAACGATTTATTTTGTTTAACAACTTTCCCTTCAAATATAATGGTGGCTTCTTGCGATGCTTTTTTTAAAGAAGATTGCTGTAACGATTCCGTTTTGTCATGTTGGGCTAATGCTTTAATCGAAAATAAAAGGATTAAAACAAGCGTTGAAATTCTTTTCATATTTATAAAGTTAACGATTCGTAAAAATAATAAGGAATTAAAAGAAGGACTGTACTCTTTTTGCGGGATCAAACCTACATCTTTAATAACTGAAATCAAATAATTTTTTCAGAAAAATCCTGTATTCTTTATTAATTAAAGTAACGGGGATTTAAAAAAATTATTGAAATAAAAGATATAAATGATAAATGTGGCAATAATCTTTTTTCTATTATTTTATCGAATCTATTTTAACAAGAATAAAAATTTATATGGCAAAATTAAAATGTAGTAATTGCGGAAAAGAAAAGGGATTATTGGCAGGATTGGGTGAACCTTGGTACAGATGTTCAAAATGCGGCGTTATTTGTAATAAATGCGACACAGGAAGTACATTGGGCAATATGCTAGGTGTATCGAAGAAACGATGCCCAAAATGCGGACTGGAATTAAAACCATTGGATTAGATTGATGGGAACATATATTGCTTCGCGGGTATCCGACGGAAACAAATTATTTCCCTGTAAGATTGTAATTGATGCGCTAGGGGTTACTGTTCATATTCCAGGCTTCTTTAGAGGGGAAGAGAAAACGATACCATTTTCAAGAATCGCGTCGGTACAGATACAAACACCACTTGTAGGTTATTCTTCGATATCTATTGAATCAACAGGCGAAGGATTGATTTACGCACATGGCTTCACCAAACGGGAGGTTAAAGAAATGAAAACAACAATCCTTGAAAGAACCCATTCAAACCGGAGATATTAGAGTTTTGCAATGGAAAGTATACCGCTTATCTTCCCTTCTATGACCTGCACGAAAGAATTATTGACTTGATCCGCCTGTCGAATAAAAAAAGGATAATGTAGCAAAATCATATTTGCAGTAAAGATGTCACCTTTTTTTAATTGCCCGTTTTTGGAATCAATCACTTTGAATCTCGATTTAGCTACACACTCAAAAGTTACTTCAGCATCTGGTTTATATGTATATGAGTATTTATCCCCGGTTTTTAATCTCGACAGTGAATTATTCTGAAAAAGATGAGGCACCCTTACACGGTATTTCTTACTACCGTTTAAAACAAATGGATTATGATGGCAAAACAAGTTATTCCCGGGTAGTAACAGTTGAATTCAATTCAAATAGTCAGATAAAGGTCCAATACAATGCTGCAGAAAATAATGAAACAAAAGGGGTTTGCTGTCGTATACAATTTCGTGAATTTCCAGTCTTCCAAAAACAACCCCATATTCTTTCGCTTATTAAGCGTATTTGTTTGTTTGTTTTTATACTCCTCCACTTTTTCACAAATACCCTTAATCGATAGCCTTAAAACACGTGTGCAAAATCACCCTGAAAATGACACGACAAAAGTCAACTTGCTCATTGCACTCTGCAAAGCATATACAATCGGAAAGAACGACAAGGAGAATATACAACAACTAGTACCTGAATTGTTCAAACTATCGGAACAACTCAAATATGACAAAGGAATTGCCTATGCTCATGTTTACATGGGTTTGATTGCCACGGGTAAAAGTAATTATAAAGAATCCCTTGATGATTACGAAAATGCATTGAGGCTGATGAATAAGATCAATGACAAAAACGGTGAAGCTACTTGCTACATTTATATTGGTAATTCAAAAAATTATCTTGGGAAATTTGCAGAAGCAATCGCATACAAACTGAAGGCAATAAAAATAAAGGAAGAGCTAGGTGATAAGTATGGGATGGCAAGTGCTTACAATTCAATTGGCGTAAGCTACAGGGAGATCGGAAAAACTAGGGAAGCCTTTAATTATTCATTCAAAGCATTAAAATTGAGGGAAGCAATCAACGATAGACAAGGCATTTCTGCAACCTATCTAAACATAGGTGTTCTTATGTATGACCAGGGATATGTTTCAAAATCAATTGATTATTTACAAAAATCTCTGAAAATAAAAGAAGAGCTGGGTGATAAAGAAGGAGCAGCAATGATTTATAGCAATATCAGCAGTATTTTTATCGAACAAAAAAAATATAAGGAAGCACTGGAACATAATCTTAAATCAATAAACATCGCAGAAGAAATTGAAGACAAACAATTAATAAATTCTGGTTATCTTAATATCGCCAGGATCTTTTTTGAGCAGAAAAAATTTGATCTCGCTATTTCCTATTTTCAAAAAGTTGTGAAAGTTTCTAAAGAGCTTGGAGATATGGTTAGAGCAATCGAAGCATACAATTATCTTGGTAATTGTTTTGAAGGATTGAAAAGATATGAGGACGCTGCCGATGAATATCTAAAAGCATTGGCAATTGCACAGGAAACTAATTATAAGACGGGGCTTAATGATATCTATACCAACCTTGCATCTGTCAATGAGAAAACGCACAATTACAAGCAATCACTTTTTTATACAAGGTTGCATACGATAGTAAAGGATTCACTTCTAAACGAAGCCAGCCTGAAACATGCAACAGAATTAAACACACGTTATGAAACTGAAAAGAAGGAAAAAGAGATCTTGCTGCTTACCAAAGACCAGCAATTAAAGGATAAAAACTTAAAAGAGCAGCGCTTAATACGTATTGGCCTTATTATAGGATTGGGTTTGCTATTGGGTTTCTCATTTTTATTGTTCAACCGATATCGCTATAAACAAAAAGCGAATCTCTTGCTTGAAAAACAGAAAGCTGAAATTCATCAGAAGAATACACAGATCACTGACAGCATTGATTATGCGAAAACGATACAAGATGCTATTTTACCGGATGATGAAAAATTAAAAATGCTCTTGCCCGAACATTTTATTTTTTATCAACCCAAAGCCATTGTAAGCGGTGATTTTTATTGGGTGGGAAAAAAAGAGGATGAATTGATTTGCGCCGTTGCTGATTGTACCGGTCATGGTGTTCCCGGTGCATTTATGTCACTACTGGGACATAATATCCTGGAGAATGTTATTCAGCGACATGACTGCACGAATCCTGGTTCTATTCTTACCGCTTTGAACAAAGAAATTGTCGCACGTTTTTCGAAAGGAACCAATCTGGAGAATGTAAAGCATGCAATGGATATTGCTATTATCAGCATTGATAAGACCAATCGGAAATTACAATACGCAGGTGCTGGAAACTCTATTTACATTGTAAGAGATAATAAATTAACAGAGATAAAAGCAGACAAGCATTCTACAGGTATTGTAGTAAATGGTAATAATGATGTGGTGTATGCAAATAATCATTGGGATCTTCTGAAAAATGATATGATCTATTTATTTTCGGATGGTTTTCCAGATCAAAAAGGAGGTACTGATAAAAAGAAATTCTTTTATTCCCCTTTTAAAGAACTGTTAGCAAAGCTAAGCACTTTGGCCGTTAAGGAACAGCAAGAGCAATTAAAAGAAGTTATCACCCGTTGGCAAGGTGACGGCGAGCAAATAGATGATATGTTGGTAATGGGAATCAGAATATGCACATAAAAAATAGTACGCTTAAAGTTTAGTACATTAATTTTCTCACATTATATCAAATTCAAAATACCTGGGACTGGTACCTGTTACGCTTGTGTTAGCTAAGCCGAAAGTTATATCATTAGCTGAGTTTTTGTTGAATTTAGATTTCGAAGTATTGATTTTTTCTAAAAGTAAAGCATAATTCCGCTCGTAATTCTTTACATTTTGCTCATAATTAAAATTTAGCGAACCTTCAATTACTTTTTCTTCGGCATTTGAATTTTTTTTTTCAGGAACGGCAGATTCTTTTATATTCTGGGTTCCATTAGAACTTGGTTTTTTAATGGCTTTAAATTGTGAAAGGCCATCATATAATTGTTCCTTAGTTTTATATGTATCATCATATGGATTATTTTCAAGGGCTCCGTCTGGGTTGAAACAGAAACTTACTACTAAATCATAATCTCCAAAATTGGAATTAACAATGCCAGTATTTCCTTTATTAGATGGCTTGGCAAAGAATAAACCGGATTGATTACATAAACCATTGCCATGTTCAGACCGTGAGTCTATTATCATCCCATCGCGTTCTGCCTGTCCGCCGGTAACGATAATTTCTATCGTACCTGATTTAATATCGCCAAATAAAACTTCCTTTACCTCTAAAGTATAGCTTGTGTAAATACTGTTACTGTTATCTCCAGTACCCCAAAACGATTTATTTTGTTTAACAACTTTCCCTTCAAATATAATGGTGGCTTCTTGCGATGCTTTTTTTAAAGAAGATTGCTGTAACGATTCCGTTTTGTCATGTTGGGCTAATGCTTTAATCGAAAATAAAAGGATTAAAACAAGCGTTGAAATTCTTTTCATATTTATAAAGTTAACGATTCGTAAAAATAATAAGGAATTAAAAGAAGGACTGTACTCTTTTTGCGGGATCAAACCTACATCTTTAATAACTGAAATCAAATAATTTTTTCAGAAAAATCCTGTATTCTTTATTAATTAAAGTAACGGGGATTTAAAAAAATTATTGAAATAAAAGATATAAATGATAAATGTGGCAATAATCTTTTTTCTATTATTTTATCGAATCTATTTTAACAAGAATAAAAATTTATATGGCAAAATTAAAATGTAGTAATTGCGGAAAAGAAAAGGGATTATTGGCAGGATTGGGTGAACCTTGGTACAGATGTTCAAAATGCGGCGTTATTTGTAATAAATGCGACACAGGAAGTACATTGGGCAATATGCTAGGTGTATCGAAGAAACGATGCCCAAAATGCGGACTGGAATTAAAACCATTGGATTAGATTGATGGGAACATATATTGCTTCGCGGGTATCCGACGGAAACAAATTATTTCCCTGTAAGATTGTAATTGATGCGCTAGGGGTTACTGTTCATATTCCAGGCTTCTTTAGAGGGGAAGAGAAAACGATACCATTTTCAAGAATCGCGTCGGTACAGATACAAACACCACTTGTAGGTTATTCTTCGATATCTATTGAATCAACAGGCGAAGGATTGATTTACGCACATGGCTTCACCAAACGGGAGGTTAAAGAAATGAAAACAACAATCCTTGAAA
>CAZMRM010000055.1:0-5943 GCA_964568515.1 uncultured Chitinophaga sp.
TAAAAATATTTTTTTTGATTGGGGCCTTTTCGTTCCCGTTCTTCGAAAACCCGCTTTTTTCTTGTGCAGTTGTATTTTCAGCTGTTTCTAGAAGGTCTGAATCTGTTGGATGAGTTTCAGAAATCTTAAAATAATTAGTTGTGTTAAGCGTATTTTCACTAAGCATATGCAAAGAATCCGTTATGGACGTTTTATCAGATGAATTTTTAACAGGAGTCTCTCGGGTTTGAAAATGAGGGTGTTTATGGGATTCATCGTTAATGAATTTATGCTCCTTCACCTCCATTTTATTTTGCTCCCTGAAAAAGATCATGAGACAAATCCCGGTAATCAAGCCAACTAAAAAAACGTTGGTCCACCAAATGATTCTTTTCGATCGTTTGGATGAGTCAAGCATTTTCTCCGCTTTTTCCCAATTTTCTTCGTTAAAAACAAACTGTTTTTCAGCGAATTTTTGGCGGATCAGCTTATCATATTTTTCCTGTTCACTCATGGTTTAAGCGGTAATGGCACTGTAATTTTTGTTAACATTTCTTTTAACCTGTTTCGCGATTGATTCAGATGCCACTTGGAAGTTCCTTCCGACATTTTCAGTAAATCCGCAATTTCTTTGTGGCTGTATCCATCAATTATATATAAATTAAATACTTTTTGACTCATGGCAGGAAGTTTCATAATTAGTTCATGTATCTCGTCAACGTTCATTTTCGAAATAACAGCATTTTCGTCGCAAGTTTCCCCTGTTTCATAATATCCATCCACATATTCTATCGTTTCTTTATGCTTTTTGTTCCTTCTAAACTCATCAATCAGAATATTGATCATGATTCGTCTTATCCATAATTTGAAGGGAATTTCCAGTTTGTATTTTTCAAGGTTTCTCAGAATTTTTAAAAAACCGATATTGAGCATTTCTTCTGCTTCTTCCCGGGAGTTAGTATAACGGAAGCAGATACTCATAAGATAGCCATAGGTCATCTTATATAGCTCGTATTCTGCTTTGCGTTCAGATCTGATGCAAGCAGTAAGCAGGTCGAGTTCTATATTCATTTTTTGAGTAAATACACTAAGAAAACCCCCATATGATACCCTAAACGTATGAAAAAACTAAAAGGTTGGGTGGGTTAAATTATTAACTTTGTAAATAATTTTTAACATGAATTCTACACTTTATTGTAACAGTTTAACTGGTTATTCAAGGTACTTAACCCGGATTGTTCATATTGGTGATGTTCCGTTGGGAGGGAACAATCCTATTCGTATCCAGTCCATGACCACAACCGATACAATGGATACCCTTGCAACAGTTGAGCAAAGCATTCGAATGATTGATGCTGGTTGTGAATATGTTAGGATTACAGCGCCCAGTGTTAAAGAGGCTCAGAATCTCCTGGAAATAAAGAAAGAATTAAGTAAACGGGGATACAGGACACCTTTAATTGCCGATATTCATTTTACTCCCAATGCAGCCGAACTGGCTGCTCGTATTGTTGAAAAAGTTCGGGTTAATCCTGGAAATTATGCGGATAAAAAGAAATTTGAATCATTGGATTATTCAGATAAAGCTTATGAAGCAGAGCTTGATCGTATTCGCAACCGTTTTACTCCGTTAGTTAAAATTTGTAAGGAATATGGGACCGCAATGCGTATCGGAACCAATCATGGCTCTTTGAGTGACCGTATTCTAAGCCGTTATGGAGATACACCCATGGGAATGGTAGAAAGCGCATTGGAATTTTTACGAATCTGTGAAGATAATAACTACTACAATCTTGTGCTTTCGATGAAGGCCAGCAATGCACATGTGATGGTTCAGGCATACCGCTTATTAATTCAAAAAATGAAGGAAGCGAATATGAATTATCCTTTGCATTTAGGGGTTACAGAGGCCGGGGATGGAGAAGACGGAAGAATTAAATCGGCAGTAGGCATTGGTACTTTATTGGAGGATGGAATAGGAGACACGATACGTGTTTCATTAACGGAAGATCCGGAGTTTGAAATACCGGTTGCCCAGAAATTGGTTCAGCGATATACAAACAGGGGTAATGATTCCGGAATTCCGGCAATTGATCAGTTACCCTATTCACCCTATGACTACCAAAGAAGGGAAACGAATGAAATCATCAATTTCGGAGGCCCAAATGTTCCGCGTGTAATTGCCGATTTTAGTGAAAAACAAACCATCAAACCGGCTACTTTTTTTGCAGTAGGTTACAATTATTCCATTCCGATGGACAAATGGAATTTGAGTGACCAGGCCTGTGATTATATTTTTGTCGGGAACAATAAAGTTGATTTTGAAATTCCGGGGACATTGGGATTGATTTATCACTTTGAAAGCTGGAATACCTTAAAGAATAAAACAAGAAGTTACCCATTATTTACAGCCCAAGAGTTTTTAAATGCTACATCCAGATCGGAAGCCCTTAATTTCATTACACTAAACATTCAGGATATTTGTGGAGATGGGACCGAAACGGAACCATTGATTACTTTATTGGAAAAAGAAAAGGTGGTATTGGTTCTTGAAACAGACAATGAACATGGAATGGCCGAGCAAAGAAGGGCATTCATAGAATTACTGAATAGACGGTCCAAATTACCTGTGATTATAAGAAGAAATTATCAGCATATTTCTGAAGAGCAGCTTCAGTTATATGCATCCACAGATTGCGGCGGTCTTTTATTGGATGGTTTTGGTGACGGCATCTGGCTGAAACAACAAAACTGTACAGCAATTAAAAATGTAAATTCAACGGCTTTTGGAATTTTACAGGCAACAAGGACTCGCATTTCAAAAACAGAATATATTTCCTGTCCTTCCTGCGGAAGAACACTTTTTGATTTACAGGAAACAACGGCTAAAATCAGAATGCGCACGGATCATCTGAAAGGCGTAAAGATTGGAATCATGGGTTGTATTGTAAATGGGCCAGGTGAAATGGCTGATGCTGATTATGGATATGTAGGAACCGGAATAGGAAAAATAACATTGTATAAAGGTAAAGAAGTAGTACAGCGAAATATCAATTCGGAAGATGCAGTAGATGCTCTTGTTGATTTGATCAAAAAGCATGGCGACTGGGTTGAAAAAGAACCTGTTCAGCAGTAAAGAAACGAATGAGATTTAACTCATTCGTTTTTGTTGATGAAAAGAGTAAATGTTACTCACATTGTTTTAAAAAATACTCGGCGGTTTTTTGTCCCCAATCAGGAGCAATACTGCTGGCCGGTTTAAATGTTGCATATAAATCCAAAGCCTTTTTATAAGCAACCTTTGCTTTATCTTTTCCACCACCAAACATAGAAGGTGTATAAAACAATGACATACCCTCTAACATCCAGGGCCTTGGATTAGATGGGTCAAGTGATTTAGCTTTTTCTCTTAAAGCAGCGGCTTCTGAACCATATTTCTGACCTCTTGACATGGGGCTTACACTGATACGTGCAGCTGCAATTTGCGCTTTCAATGCCTCAATTTCAGAATTATCAGGGCTCAACGAGTCTGCTTTCTTTACAAGTGCATCTGCTTTATCACAATAATTATCAATCGCGTTTCCTTTAGTGGCGTAAGTCATGCTAACATTACAATAAGCTGCATAATAATAAGGGAGCCATTCTTTTTTTTCGGCATTTGCAATACGTTCAAACGTATTTTCTAATGGTTGAAGCTGCTCGATCGTTCTTGAAGTATCAACCAAAGCAACATTTTTCTCCATTGCGGCTATGTATTTACTATTTTGTGCCATTGTATTAAGGCATATACTCATCACTGCTAGAACAGCTGTCTTTTTCATGTTTATCTAATTAATGGTTAATAATGGAGCTTGAAATTAATAAATTAATTATTGTTATCAATAACTTCTTTTGAACGGTCCTGGCCAAAAGAAAGAAACAAACCAATGAAGAAGAAGCGTTTTGCAGGTGGCATAATTGCAGCTCTTCTTTGGGAGTCAAGTGAATATCGGTAGCCATATATCTGCGTACTTCCAAGTGCATTTGTTACGGAGATCGCCAGAACCGCAAAGCATTTTTTTATTTGCCGCAGATAAGCGGCATTGACGCCTAATGAATTATAGTCCATTGTTCGATCGCTCATAAAAACGGGATTATTTGGATTGTAATATGGGCGGCCGGTAGCATAGCTGTATGTTAAACCTGTACTCAGATTAAGTTTCTCAAAAAATTTCTTGAATACCAACGTAGCTGTATGTGTTGCCGCAAATGGCGGAACAACTTCTTTAGGATAATTCAGCCATTTTCGCTTAGTGTCCAAATAGGTATAGGAGATCCAGTAATCCACGCCTTTAATGGTCTTTTTATCCCGCCAAAAAACATCCACTCCTTGTGCATAACCAGATCCCTGATTGCTTGCAAGTGTATTGTTGCCAAGTGGAAGAGAAATATTGTTATTAATCGGTACTAAAATATTATTTGTATCCGTAAGCGTCAGATTATCATATTTTTTGTAATATACTTCAACACGTAATGTATGAAAATCGTCAACGCGCTGAATATTGGCAATGTAATGAGTAGCTTTGTTATAGCCAGGAATAGTTGGATAGAATAAATAATCTCTGTCAGGTTTCTGATAAAATTGTCCATATGCAATGGAGAGCTGACTATATGTACCTAACTTATAGGATAAGGAAGCGCGTGGTGCTAAACGCATTCGATTCATGATGGTAGAATATTCATTTCTAATACCGGCACGCCATACTATGCGCGAACTCAAAAAGATATCTGCTTCCAGAAATTCAGCTGTGTAATTATCGTATATGTCTCTTTTGATATATCTGTTTTTAAAACCATCATAAGCATATTGATACTCTACTCCGGCTCGTATAACGGATAGTTTTCCTACTGCCCTGCTGATCATTACCCTGCCTTGTGAGAGATCACTTTGTGATCGTATCGTATCCGTATTCAAATTTATTTTGTCGAGATTAGTACTATAGGATATACCTGCTGTAAGAATGTATTGATCGCCCAATCGTTCTTTATAGGTAAGATTGGTATAAATATTATCATTCTTTAATTCAAATAAGTTTTTATAAGGAAGTGCGCTGTCCAGGCTCATTGTTTTTAGTCCGAGATCGGATATATTAAAATAGCCATAAAATTTTAAGATCCCGGTCTCAGAAGTTTTTTTACGAAAGTTAACAGATCCGCCTCCTATTTGCGGAGACCTTGTGTATTCAGGACTTTGATCAATCAATGAAAAATAAGGCTGAAGGTTCGTATAATTTATATCGAAACCGGCACTCATATTTTTTTCTTTCCACAATTGATTATGTCCACCTCCAATACCAACAGATGAAATAGTAACGGTAGAAGAAGTTCTGTCAGGTAAATCCTGAGTCTCCAAAGCAAGCACAGAAGACATTCCCTGCCCATATTGTGCAGAATAACCACCGGTGCTGAAAACAGTTCCTTTGAATAAAAAAGGAGAGAAGCGCCCACGGGAAGCAATGTCAGGACTTGCAGTAAAAAAAGGGTTGTTTACAACCATTCCGTCAATAATGGTTTTTGTTTCTGATCCCGTTCCGCCACGTACAAATAATCCTTCTGATTCACCAACCTGTTGGGCTCCGGGTAAGGTCTTTAATGCTCCAACGATATCACCTTGTCCACTTGCTGTTGTTACAATATCGAGAGGTTTTAACACGGTTGTTCTTTTTTCGTCACTGGCTTCAATTGTTCCGGCAGAAATGGTAACAACATTTAATTCATTCAACGCTTCCTTCATAATCACATTGTAAGTAATGGTGCTTCCGGTTAACTGTATTTTCTTACTCACCTCTTCAAATCCGATAAAACTTGCAATTATTGTTACTTCTCCGGTATCATTGGCTATAAAGGAATAATTTCCGTTTGCATCACTGGAAGCGCCATCATAACTGTTATCAATATGAATGTTGACGCCTGGTATGGATTGTT
>CAZMRM010000055.1:5953-9959 GCA_964568515.1 uncultured Chitinophaga sp.
GATTGTTTTCGTTGGTCTGTTATTTTGCCTGAAATTTTGGTTTGGGCTGTTCCCAATAAGCAGCCTATACTAAATAAGCCGGTAAGTAACATTGTTTTCATTAAAATGAAATTGAATTAATATGTCGGCAAAAGTAAAGCAGTGGCAACTATAAATCAAATCATTCATTTATTTTTCGGTAAGTGGTACTAAATAAATAGGCAGGAATGAATTGCTGTTGGGTCAATGGTTAATCGTTTGTTTTTATTTCGGTTTTTATTTCAGTTTCACTTAAAGCACGCAAAACAGTTCTACGGTTTTTCTGATGTTCCTCTTCTGTTTCAGCATGAGAAACCAAAGGATTGGTTTCTCCATAACCGTTGGAAATGAGACGGTCGGCAACGATCCCTTTTGAAATCAAATAATCTACTACAACTTTGGCCCTGTCTTTAGAAAGTTTTAAATTGTAATCCGGATCGCCGCGCTCATCGGTGTATGAACTGATCTCAACTTTTAAATTATTATTTAGGTTGAGAAAATCTACCAAATTATTAAGTACTTCAATGGACACGGGTTTTAATGTTGCTGCATTGGATTCATATTCAATACCAGGAATAATAATTTCTTCTTTAGGAATGGTAGATAAGAAAAAATCTTTGAAAAATTCTTGTGATTCAGTTAGCTCATCCGTCATGATGGTTGTCCCATCGCCAAAGAAACCATTCTTCTGCGCTTTTACATATAAGTTTCTTCCTTCCTTGATGGGTACAGAAAAATAACCAAGTGAATCTGTAACAATATAAAAAGGAGGTTCTTCACCATTAATATCTTTGAAAGTGAGTAAAACACCGGGCATGATTCTGTTTGTTTCTGCATTGTAAATGGTTCCTTTCATTTCAAACACATTCGGTTTTTTTTCGATCGCATATAATTTATAGCAAGCACCACCACTGCATGTTCTGCACTCTTCACGATCCGACGAAAGAAAACCATATAATTGGGTACGGTCCATCACAAAATAAGCATCATCTTTATTTGAATTGATAGGTGCACCTACATTCTTGGGGGTGGACCATGATGAATCAGGATCAAATGAAGATTTATAAATATCTAATCCGCCAAAACCTGGTAATCCGTTTGAACTAAAGAAAAATGTGTTAGTTGAAAAATGTATGAATGGAGTGATTTCATCTTCGGAAGTATTGAACTGGGGTCCCAGGTTTACAGCATTACCCTCCGTTTTGCCTTTGTCATTGATCTTAATATACCATAAGTCCATTTTTCCAAGTCCTCCCGGACGGTCGGATGAAAAATAAAGTATCGAATTATCTTTCGATAAAAATGGATGCATACTTTTAAAACCAGGTAGATTAACATTTTCAGGTAGCTTTTCTGCGGGTAGCCATTGTTGGTTTCGCCTTTTTGAGACATAAATGGCATATTCGTTAGTGATGGTAGACCATCGTGTAAAATAGTATGTGTTTTTATCGGAAGATAAGCATCCTGCAGCTTCATGTTCTTCTGTATTGATATTGCTCTCCATTTTAACAGGTTTGTCCCAACCTGTTTCATTTTTCGTTATGGTGAATATGTCACAATCATACATTGCATTTTGCCTTATTAAATCTTCCGAAGGATCATTGCTTGCATTTGTAAATTGTATCACATGCGAATCGCCATAATAGCTTGCAGAAAAGCTGGCACTTCCTTTATTAAATATAGAGTCCAATAATGATACTGTAATTTCTTTTTTGTAATTGGTACTATCATTTATCATGCGGCAACTTTGTACCTTGATTTTTGCCTGTTGAAAGAGTGCAGGATTCTTTTTTTCTCCCAGCTTTATAACAGCTTCAAATTCAGTCATAGCAGCTTTATGATTTTTATTTTTGATAAGCGCATCTCCGTACCAATACCGGTCATAAGGATATTGCAGAGGTTTACTGCTAATGGATTTTTTATACCAAATTTCAGCATTGTTGTAATCATGATTAAGACGATAAGATTCTGCCAGTTGATGATTAACATATTGCTGTACCTGAGCAGGCTGGTTTAGTTTTGGAGCCGGTGTTTGTTTTTGTTTATTGGAAGAAGCCGGTGATTCGTTTTCTTTACCGACATTGCTTTTCGTGTAAGGAACAAATTCATAGGGCCTGTATATCTCTGTTGTAACTTCATTCGTAATCGCTTTTAAATAAAAGCTGATGGCATTTTGATAATCTTCCTTTTTGAAGGCATTGTCTCCCTGCTCTATCCACTCATTTTGATCCTGTGAAAAACAAGGGATGGAGAAAACAAAAAGGATTAAGAAAGAAACGTATCTCATGCCAATAAGTAAGGTATATTTTTTTTGCTTAAATACATATAAAAATTGCTAAAGCCTCGGACAATTAAGGGCCTGATTAATTTTTGGTTTTGCATACGTATAAGTTAATGAAATTTCAAATCCTCCTTTGTAATAGGAAACTGATTTTAATGGTGAAATGTTAACATCATAGCTCAACCGAAGCAAATATGGACCTTTTTTAATTCCACCTTCGATAATTGCTGCATCTTTGAAACGGTAAGTGGGGCCAAACATCAGGTACGTATTTGCATCCTTCAGGAAATAAAACATCAACAGTGAAACAGTATTTTCCCGGTTTTCTAATTGCTGCATATGAATCAGCTTTGGCAATAATTGGATTTTTTCATTCACATTTATTTTAATGCCACCATGAATATATGTACGCATATATAGTTTACCGGCTTTTGAATCAAAGAAACGTTCTTCGGGTTGAGTGAGATTGAATAAAGAAAAACCAATAAAAGGATTTAAGCGCGCACTCGTTTTTGCAAAATAATAAAGAGCTCCGGCATTAATGGCAGGAACGACAAAGCTGGTACTTTTAAATGTTTCTCCACTCGAAAGATCGGTGTTGAATCCTCCGCCATTTACCGCATCATATTGATTTCCAAAAAAAAATTTATCTGGTCGAATGGATTTCTGTATGATTCCTGCTTGTACGCCAAGGGCCAGGTGATGCATATTGGTTTTACTGGCCAGATCATACGAAAAAGAAAGTACTGCATTTAATGCATTGTAACTGCCGGCACCAGCTCTTAAATTCATGATTTGTAAACCAACACCAAATTTTTTAATAGGCATATCAAATGAAACTCCTGCAGTAGTGAAGGGTTTCGTAGAAACGGCAGCCCATTGCGTACGGTAATGAAGATGAGCACGAAATTTTCCATCAAACATTCCTGTCATAGAAGGATTTAGAAAAAGAGGAGCTGCATCATATTGTGAAAGATGGAAGTCCTGAGCATGGATCAAAGAAGAGCATAAAAAGAACAGCAACACATATAGATGCGCGGATGCTTTTTTTAAGACTGTTTGAAGTGTATATTTCATAAACCGATCCAGTACCTTATATCGACTTTATCTCAGTAGTGTTACGTCTCCGGATAATTTATGTTCTTCTCCGTTCTCAGAAACACAATAAATAGTGTATACGTATACGCCTGCAGGTTGTTCTACACCCTTTACATTTCCATCCCAACCTTCCGATTGTTTATTAGATTGAAAAATAAGCTCCCCCCAATTATTATAAATTTTCAGATCCACTTCCTTGAATGGTCCGCCATAGATCATAAAAACATCATTTTGGCCATCACCATTGGGACTAAATGCATTCGGAACCCCGATAGGCAGTGTAATAATTCTTGTCTTGCATAAGGTGTCTGTACAACCGTTTTTGTCTGTTACTTCCAAACAAACATTATAATGTCCTGTTTCAGAATAAATGTGAGATGGATTTTGTAACTGGGAAACAGCATCCAAAGAACCGTCACCAAAATTCCATGACCATTTGATAGCATCCATCGATTTGTCCGTAAACTGAATGGGTTGTTTTACGTTAGCAAATTCAACATCACTTATAAAATCGGCGGTTGGTCCTTTGGTAACAACTACACTCTTAGTAACAGAATCAATACAACCTTCGGCAGAGTGTACTGCCAGAATAGTACTATAGGTTCCGGC
>CAZMRM010000055.1:9969-12577 GCA_964568515.1 uncultured Chitinophaga sp.
GTTCCGGCTGATGAGAAATGATGTAAGGGATCTTTCAGGGTATCTGTCTTGCTATCAGGGAAATACCAGTTCCATTTAACAATATTGCTGGATGTTACAAAAGAAGAATCGGTAAATTGCATTCCGTCTTTCAAACAGATCCCCAATGCAGTGAAATTTGCCACAGGGATATAATGGATTTTTAGCGGTTTGACAATCGTATCTGTACAACCGTTTTTAGAGGTTACTTCAAGTTGAACGGGATAAGTCCCTCCCTGACTATAGACATGTGATGCATTTTTAACTTCGGATGGCGCACTGTTATCACCAAAATCCCATTTCCATTTTGTAAGGTCATTGGCTGGGCCTGAATTGTCAGTAAAGCTTGCTGTTTTTCCGGCACATACAGAGGAAGTACTGAAATTGGCAATAGGAGATGGTAGAATGGATATATCAATTGTGTCCTTCTGAATTAAACAATTTCCGTTATTGGAAGAGGTAAAAATTAATTTTACTGAACCGTTTGTGTTATCGGCCGGGCTTGGAATATAAGTGCCATTAAGGGTTGTTGCCGATGGCTTAAAGACACCTGTTCCATTGCTTGACCATATTCCTGAATTGGTAGTTACATTTACACTAACCGGCACAGGGTGGCCTGCACAGGAAGTATCAGAAGAAGTGATCGCTACCTTGATGGTGGAAGTAAAAGTAATAAGTAAGGAGTCCCTCACGGGCAAACAGTTGCCGTTACCTGTTGTAGTCACATATAAAATGACAGATCCGGAGAGTGTATCTGAAACACTTGGTTTATAAGATGTACACAGTTTGGTAGAATCAGTAAGGAATTTTCCACTTCCTGTTGATTTCCAAGCGACTCCTGAAGCAATGGTAACGGTGGCACATATAGGAATGGAAGACGTGTCTTTACAGACAACAATATCATCTCCGGCATTAACAACAGGCGGTTTTGTAAACGTTATGACAACAATATCGGTATCGGCCGGACATAATGCATTATTCGTTGAGATTAGAAGTAATGTATCATAACCGGTTTTTACCGCTGCAGGGGTGGCTGTATAGACAGGTTTTAAAACATTGTTATTAGGTGAGAAAGTACCACTTGCTTTCCATGTTCCTCCACCGGCATTAACAACACTTCCATTTAAAGTAACAGAAGGATTATTGGCACAACGTACTGTGTCATTTCCGGCGTTTGCCACCGGCAATGCCTGTATACTTACAAATTGAGAAACCGTATCCTTACAGCCGGAAGCAGTAATAATAAGAACCACATTAAAATTACCACTATTAAGATAGGTGTTTTTTGGATTTTTCATAAGCGATGTATTTCCGTCTCCAAAATTCCAGTTCCAGCCAGTAATCGTATTACTCGAATCAATAGTAGAAATATCGGTGAAATTAACCGCCGTATTTTGGCAATTGGGAGTATTGCTGGTAAAGGCTGCATTTAAGGAAGTCACATGAACCACCTGTATGCTGGTATCGGCACAGGGTGTACCCTTGTTAATGATCATCATAACCGTATATTGTCCCAGTCCGGGATAGGTATAGGACGGATTTTTAAAACGGGAAGTATCAGCCAGTGTAGAGCCATTGCCAAAATCCCAGTAATAAGAGTTGGCACCAACGGTAAGTGTAGTAAAGGATACTTTTGTTCCTGAACAATTACCTGTGAAATTATAATTGGCAAGTAATTTTGGAGGACAGGGAACAACTTTTATCTGGAAATCCCTGTATATTTCTCCAAGTTTTATCCCGTTTCGATACTCCTCGCATCTTACTCCGATTACAAAATTGCCGCTGGTAAGCGGAGGTGCCCCGGTTATTAAACCGGTTTTGCTAATTTGTAAAGAATTAGGTTGGGCGGCATTTAATGGGTTGGTAGCACTATAGGTACTTGACCAGGCAAGAGGAACTCCGGTAAAAACACCTCCGGGAAAAGTAACTGTATTACTATCGTAAGGAGTAAATAAAGAATAATGCAGCGAATCTCCATTTGGATCGCTTGCCCCATGATTGATACTAATGGTTCCTCCCTGACAGATAAAAGATTGTGGCCCTTCAATCCAGTTAGGACTGCTATTGTTTGTAACTATATTGTTATCAGGTATATGTGTATAAAATGTTTCGCCGGCAGAAGTGGGATTTTTAATATTTAGCAAAGCACTGGTACGACAACATAACTGAAAATAAATATGATAACCTCCCGGACTTGGTGGCATGCCTGTAACTACTTGAGAATAAATAGCTTCCTGTAAGCAGATCCCCGGATTAACGACACAGGTATCGACTTTTGGAGGAACAGATGTTGCAGAGGTAAACGGGATGGAAATAGCTTTAAAAGCAGCACCGTTATTTTTTACAATGTTAATTTTAACGATGGCAGGAAAAGAAGGATTGGTTGGATCCGTACAATCCCGATATAAAGTTAAGGTTATCCTGTAGGTTGAACCTCCCTGTTGTTCATAGGTTAGAGAACCCCCTACAATATGATTGGCAGTAGAAAAAAGAGGCAGAAAGAAGATAAAAATTATAACCTTACGAAAAGTAATGGTTTAAAAACCGTTCTTTTATGAGTTGAGAACTTCAAAGTGCACTGCACGTAGGA
>CAZMRM010000055.1:12587-13538 GCA_964568515.1 uncultured Chitinophaga sp.
CTTCATTCAAATAACATTTTCTATCACTAAAATGTAAATATATGGAAAATTTTTACGTATACGAATGCCCCGGCACTGAAATTAACTTATGATTACAAAATTATTTTTTCTGTTTAAAAACGACTCGAACATCCAAAGACAATTGCTGTTTTTGATCGGTGTTCTTTTTTGTGTTCAGGCAAACAGCCAGGTAAATATCCAGTGGCAAAAGAGGTATTCCAGTACGGGTGCTTATTCAGACAAAGCAGAAGATATGGTGATGGATGCTTCGGGAAATGTCTATGTCACAGGTGTTGCCCGCGGAACGAGCGGAACGTTGGATTATGTCACCATCAAATACAATGCTGCCGGTGTTCAGCAATGGGTTGCGGAATACAACGGTCCTGGTAATGGTTTGGATGAAGCACATGCGATAGCCATTGATGCCTCAGGAAATAATATTTATGTAACCGGGTGGAGCTATGGCGATAGTACAACAGGTTTTGATTATGCAACTATAAAATACAATGCTTTTGGTACCAGATTATGGACAGCCAGATACAATTATCCCTCATTCAATGGTACAGATGAAGCATTTGATATTGGAGTTGATAATGCAGGAAGTGTATTTGTTACCGGAACAAGTGAAAGTTCTGCCAATGCCAGTGCAATAACAACCATAAAATATTCTTCCTCCGGTGTTCAACAAATAGCAAGAAGATACAATGGAAGTGGAGGAATAAATGCTGCTTCTGCCATTTGGGTAAGTCCTAATGCCGGAATTATATATGTAATCGGTTATGCTTATCAGGGTACATCGGCAGATTTTAATTTTGTTACAATTAAATATAATAGTGTAGTCACACAGCGATGGGCCGTTCTATACAACGGCCCTGCCAGCAAATATGATGAAGCAAAGGCTCTCGCTGTTGATCCTCAGGGAAATGTTTATGTAACTGGGTACAGTCTCAC
>CAZMRM010000056.1:0-3406 GCA_964568515.1 uncultured Chitinophaga sp.
ATTAGAAAAAGCCAGATCCGAAAACTGTTCATTATTGACGATTTCAAATGCCTTTAAAATGCGTTCCTCAACAATATTCAAATAACTTTGATTTCCCGAATACTCACTATAATAACATAACAAAAACAAGGATCCTGCAGTTCCTGACAACAAACCTATTCTACCGTCAAATTCTTCTTTTGAAACAATTTCCACGATTTGCTTTGTTTTATTTTTAAGGTCCTCAATCATTTACTCATTTGTTTAAAATTGTTCTCTAAAGTGTTCGATCAATGTTTGAAAAATCTTTTTCTTCTCTTCCACATTAACAGAAGAAAAAGAACTGTGTAAAAAACCAATTTTTTTTAACTCCTCGCTAAACAGTTTACCATGTGCTTCCAGTGCCTTTTCGGTAACTTCCAAAAACACTTCATTTTCGTTGCCGGGTTCTGTATAATCCAGCATACAACGAGCTTCAGAAATAAATTCAAGGCAAAGTATATCTTCCTGATCATAAAAATTTGTAATAAGTCGTAATCCGATCTGTGCTACATTTTCTGGCAAGACGATATCTAAATTATCCAGCTCCAGATCCGCATAGGGTTGAAAGAAGAATTTAGGTTTCAAAAAATTAAATTCCCCCTGCAGCTCATTGAAAGCTTCATAAATCTCAAATTGTTGCGTTCCGGAGGTAAAGGCAGAGTATTGCATCGGATAAAGATAAATGAAATTGGAAAATAAAAAGCAACAATTAAAAATTTATGAAGGCATTCAATTGCTTTTAAAATTATTATCTTCGACATAGTTACTAATAAAGATCATATGTCTGAAATTAATTCTAAGCCCGTTAGGATCGGAAAACGAATCATTTTATTGATGAATCGTTCTTTTTATTTCTTAGGTATTTTCTTTTTCATTTTATTTATTTTGAGTTTTACAGACCTCCCATTCTATGCATATCATCGGTTAAGTATGCCTTCTGCAAAGCTGAAAGCTGAGCCAAATGTGATTGTTATTCTTGGAGGAAGTGGCATGCCAAGCCCTGATGGATTAATAAGATGCTATTATGGGGCCGGGGCCGCTACAAACTATAAAGATGCTGAGGTTGTAATTGCATTACCCTACAATGAAGCAGACAGCCTTCATCAATTAAAACTTATGGCACATGAACTTATCATACGAGGTGTCGATTCTTCCCGCATCCATTACGAACCTTTGGGATTCAATACACATTCTCAGGCAAAAAATATTGCTGCCCATTACGAAAAAAACATAATGAGTACGCATCTGTTATTAATTACTTCACCGGAACACATGTACCGTTCGGTAAATTCATTTCACAAAGCAGGATTTATTAACGTAGGCGGGATTGCTGCTTTTGAAAAACCTGTTGATGAAGAAAAAGTGAAGGATAAACAAACTTCAAATGATACACGTGTGAAAAGCCTTGACCTGCGTTATAATATGTGGAGCTACATGCATTATGAGTTACTGGTACTGAGGGAATACACAGCCATACTTTACTATAAAATAAAGGGCTGGTGCTAAATAAATAAAAATTTGGTTTTCGGCTTTAATAACAGGTTTCAGAGTAATACTCCTGTTACGCCTTCACAAACAACAATCGTGATATATTGCCTGAAAAAAGCATCCGAGATGCTACGACGGACAATTATATAGCGACTGTATCCAAATATAAGGCATTTACGTACTTATTATCATGGATAAAAAACTCCTGGTCCTCTTGTCTTTAAAATGCTTTTGCTTTGTACAAATCTCCATTGGTCAAACTCCACACATTGATAGTTTATTACAGATTCTAAAATTGCAACCTGAAGATACTTCGAAGGCTAGTACCCTGTTTGAATTAACAAGAGCCTATTTATTTGAATTAAATGATATTAAAAAAGTGGATGAATATGGAAAACAAGAGTTAGAACTTTCTTTAAAACTAAATTTTAAAAAGGGAATTGCATACGGATATCTTAACCGGGCAATATTCTATCGGACGATCGGAGATTTTGATAAAGCCATGATATTTGATAAAAAAGCATTACCTATTATGCAGGAGATTGGTAATAAAACAGGTGAAAGCTCCTGTTATTTAAATATAGGATTGACTTATTCCAACAAAGGTGATTTTAAACAAGCGCTGGAATATATGATGATAGGTGTAAAAATGAAGGAAATATTACTGGATAAAAAAGGTATGGCTATCGGTTATAACAATATTGCAAATATTCATCACACACAGGGGAATTATGAAAAGTCGCTTCAATATTACCTGAAATCATTAAAAATACGAGAAGAAATAAATGATAAAGTGGGTATGTCAATGGCATATAACAATATAGGGAACATCTTTAAATCATTAAACAAATTAGATGATGCATTGGGCTATTATGTAAGATCCCTGAAAATCTCTGAACCGATGAATGACCAGATGCAGATTGGAAATGCCTATGGTAATATCGGTAACATCTATTTTGATAAAAAAAATTATGACCAGGCATTTGACAATTATTTCAAGGGGTTAAATGCTAAAAAATTAGTTGGTGATAAACAGGGAATTGCACAAGCGTTGACTAAAATCGGAAATGTTTATTTTCAAAAAAAAGAATATGAACAGGCACTTCGGTATCAAGTTAATTCATTTGAGTTATATGAGAAAATCGGCGATAAAAAAGGGCTTTCGGATGTGACCGGAGAGATCGGTAAACTCTATGAAGAAAAAAAAGAATATACACTTGCACTCACTTACTATGAAAGAATGCTTGTCATCTCCAATAAACTGGATTTTAAAGAAGGGGTACGAGATGCATTTGCAGGAAAGGCATCCGTTTACAAAAAATTAAAAGATTTTGAAAAAGCCCTGAACTTCACAACCCGTTACAATGAGGTAAAAGATACGTTGTTGAACAAAGATAATTTTAAGAAAATAGCCGAACTGAATACACGTTATGAAACTGATAAAAAAGAGAAAGAAATTCTTCTCCTGACAAAAGATCAGCAGCTCAATACCAGGATCATTGAACAACAACGGCTTGTGCGATGGGGGCTCATCAGTGGGCTTGTACTCTTATCGGTATCTGTTTTTAGTATCTACAGAAGATATCAGTTTAAGCAAAAAGCCAATCTCATTCTTGAAAAACAAAAAATTGAAATCGAGCAAAAAAACACACTCATCACCGATAGCATTGAGTATGCACGAACTATACAAGAAGCCGTATTACCAACATCTCAGGAAGTGCATACATTTTTGCCCCGGTCGTTTATTTTGTATAAACCAAAGGCTACGGTAAGCGGAGATTTTTATTGGTTGACTCAAATTAACGACCAGCTGCTATGTGCTGTGGCGGATTGCACAGGGCATGGTGTACCAGGAGCATTGATGTCTCTTTTAGGGTACAATATGCTTGAAAACACT
>CAZMRM010000056.1:3416-13521 GCA_964568515.1 uncultured Chitinophaga sp.
TAATTTTAAATACATTAAACATGGAGGTAAAAAAAAGATTGGCCGGAACGGAAGAAGAAACCAAACATGGAATGGATATTTCTTTTATTTCCTTGAATTTTGTAAGCAATCAATTATATTTTGCAGGAGCACACAATTCCATATACATTATCAGAAATCGTGAACTTATTGAATTGAAAGCGGATAAGTTTACAATTGGCAGCCGCAACTCTGAAGGTCATCGCTTTAACAATCATTTTCAGAAAATCAAAAAGGATGATATGATTTATCTTTTTACGGATGGATTTCCTGATCAGATCGGAGGACCTAAACGTAAAAAGTTTTATTACACTCCTTTTAAGGAGCTGTTGATACAAATTAGTACTCTGGATCCGGAATTTCAGAAAATCAAACTCAACGAAGCTCATCTTCAGTGGAAGGGCGAAAATATGGATCAAACAGATGATATTCTTATCATGGGTATTCGCATTACATAAAATGAGTAATTACAAAGAAACCTCTTCTATACACATACTATAATCTAAAAATTTTCTGCTGGGCCGGAAAATGAAAAGTAATTAACAGAATTAAATAGCAGGTAAGGCGCACGTATCTGAAAATCCTGGAAAATAAAGATACTTACCATGATAACACAGAATATGCATTTATTAAACTAAGTAGTCATTGAATTAAACAAGCAGTCAACATTAAACATTCCACGATCAGTTGATTTATTCCAGCAAACCCAGCTCAGACGAATATTTAATTGCCTCAATGGAAGTATCAACTTTCAGTTTCTCCAATATTCTCTGGCGGTGTGTATTGATGGTGTGCACACTCAGGAACAGTTTTTCGGCAATTTCCTTACTCAGGTAACCTTCTTTAATTAAGGAAAGGATTTCTTTTTCCCTGGTACTAAGCTTAATATTTTCTGTATTTTTTTGCTTATTTAAAGCTTCCCATACCAATTCACCGGTTTTGAAATTCACGATGGTGCTTCTTACACCCGTATATTTATCCTGATCGGGTGATATGTCAATAAAACATACGGAAAGCCATATATTCCCCTGTTTGTCTAATTCCAATACCTGGTGCTGATCAATAACCCTTATGTATTCCTCTTTCGAGTTTTTCATCCGGTAATCATTTATGACTTTGTAATTTTTTCGTTCTGCCGGTGAAATGTTGTAACAAGATTTCAATGAGTTTATCCAGCGTTTAAGCAGGGTCACGGAATCTTCATGATGTACCATATGATTAAAAAAAGATAAAATTCCGTTTGCCGATTTATCATTCTCATCTACCAGTTTTGCATATAATCCCGAAGAAAAGACAAGTTCTTTCCTACATAGATCGAATATGAAAATTGAACTGTTGCTTAACTCACTAAGCAGTTTTAACTGGGTAGTATGATTATTCAGAATCGAATAATTCAGCTCATTTGAATTAAATTGCTGTATACCTATAAGCTCTGTAAATTCTGTAAAATAACTTTCTAAGTTCTCCATCATTGAATTACTGAATCATCAGTATTGTTACCAAATTAATATAGTAGTTATTTTGGGCTTATAGTATAGAGTATAGATTTATTGAATAGTAAATGTACAGTTTATCGAATTAAAAACAATGGAATTTTTCACAAAAGAAATTTTTATCAGCTTCTATCCTCCATAGATATAATGCTTAGTTCAGATTTATTTACAACGAATTCCCGCTACCGTCAGAATATTGCAATCATTGACCGGTAGCTGGAGGTTTTCATGGAAAACTAACAAAACAGATAATCAAAGCATTCGAAATCGTGGCTGAAAATAATGCAATCTTCAGTTATGAAGCACTCCGTTGACCCTGTGAAGGGTCAACAGATACTCTACACAGCAAGGAATATAAAGGAACAATTTCCAAAGATGTGCTAACTGATTCTTTAAAAGATAATTTCCATTAACCGCCTATTGTCATGGTATTGTTTTTAACAAGCAATACGGTTCCATCTAATATGTGGTGCAGGCAACTTGTTTCGAAATTAATATCCCTTTCTTAAAGGCCAGCGAAGGGCATATCATTACCGCACCGGATTATGTCGGAATGGGAGAATCAGATCAATTTCATCCTTATGCTGAAAGCAGATCCGAATCAGTTGCAACGCTTGAACTCATGAAACAACAAATCATATTAATTTAATATCCTGTAACCAAAAAGTCAAAAATTAAATGTACACAGGAAGTTTTATCAAATGCTCGCGCAAGGCGTGGGCGTTGCTTTACTTTGTGTACAGGGCTTTGACTCCCGTGGTTACGAGTATTGCAACTAATCCACGCTGATTTTTTGTGCGATATTGTGTGCGTGCCGTGAGTAGTTTCATAAGAACACCAGTTAGTGTGCGTTAACCTGTTTCTAATCTCTGCATGCGTCATTGGTAACGATGGGATACAAAGCCAGAGTTAATGCCTAAGCCAAAGTTAACCTATTAATATAACCTCAATTGATGATTAAAGAAAACTGTATTTTATACTGATGGTATTTAACGATAAACTTTAAGACAGTAAAACAAAACGAAATCAAATAGAAGATTGGCAAATGATCATTCTTGTGATTACTGATGAAAAAGACAATTATCATTGCAAACACAATTTAAAAAAAGATGATTAAAATGAACAAGTTTAAATGTATTATAGTCGATGATATGGAAGTTTCTTTAGAAATAATAGAAAACCATATCAAAAAACTGACCTACTTGGATGTTGCAGGAACTTTTACAAAATCATTGGATGCATTGGAGTTTTTAGGAAAAAATTCAATAGACATTGTTTTCCTCGACATTCACATGCATTACTTAAACGGATTTCAATTAATTGAAAAGTTACGGGCAAAAATAGTCGAAAACATTCCAGCATTTGTTTTGATAACCGGAGATACTGAACAGGCATTATCAGGTTATCGAAGCGGTGCAATCGGATATGTTGTTAAACCCGTTTTATTCAAACAATTTAAAACTACTGTTGACAGAATTATCGAGGGTTGGAAAAGAAATAGTACAGGCACTATTTCTAACTATGAGAGGTTCACGTATTAAAATGAATTATAAAGATATTTTCTATCTTGAATGCGAGGGAAACTATATCAAATTTGTTGATGGGGCAAATGAACAACAGGAATGTGGTTAACTATTCATTTGACATCCATAAAAAAGACCGGAACTCCATTTAAACCTTCTAGTTTTACCCTCCCAAAAGAAGCAAGCAAAACCTCCAAAATCCCCCGGCTTGCAAGAGGCTTGTAAAAGACTTGTAAGTGAAAAAAATGAAAAGGGTTTCAAACAAAGTTTGAAACCCTTTCTGTTATTGGTGGGAGCAACAGGGTTCGAACCTGTGACCCCCTGCTTGTAAGGCAGGTGCTCTGAACCAGCTGAGCTATGCTCCCTCATTTTATCATCATCAATTTGGATGATTATTGGGCTGCAAAGATATAGACTTTTTATAATCTGCAAAATATTTTTGCTTTTATTTTTCCCATAAAATGAAAAAAAAAATCATTTTTGTTGAGCTTTTTCTACATACAAAATATGTTAAAAAGCGCTACCATCAAGGAAATCAACCCTAAACAAGGTGTGATTCGGCAGGAACAGATTTTGACTGTTTTTTTTAGCCAAAACATCCCCTAACCTGTTAATATTTTAAAATTATGGAGCAACACGAGCAATTAGTTGAAACTTTGAATGATCTGATACAGATTCATCATGACCGGATCCTAACCTATAAAAAGATTTATCAGGATCTGGATGATCTTGATTCGGATATTGAAAGAATCTGTCAACGCGTGGTGCGCCAAAGTGAAATGCATATTTCTCAATTAGCAGAACTAGTGGATCAGTTGCATAGCCGTGTCATTAAAACACATGGAAAAGCCTATCGAATATGGCTAAAATTAAAAGGTACTCATCTGGAAAAAGACAGGGTTTCTATTCTTAACTCTTTCGATTTCAATGAAGAAGCTGCTGAAAAAGCTTATGAATATGCAATTTGTGAAGTTATTGCCCCTGAGTATATCAACCGCTTATTTGAACGTCAACAGGGTTCATTAAAAATCACACATGATATAATTAAAGAATTCAACGACAGGGAATTTATAGCTGTTTCTGCTTAACATCTCTCATTATACAACTTCTGCCACTGTAAAGGTAGAACCACCTATCAAAATAAGGTCACCAATGGTGGCTTTATTTTTTGCGGCTTCCAGCGCTTCCTTTACCGAAGTATATGCTGTACCATTTAATCCTTTTAAATACGCTTGATGCTGTAGTTCATTTGCAGGCAATGCTCTTGGGATATTTGCCTTACAAAAATAATAAATGGCACTTTTAGGTAATAATGTTAAAACAGTTGAAATATCCTTATCGTTCACCATTCCGATGACTATATGTAATTGTTCATGTGGTGTAAGACTTAACTGATGAAGTACTTCTTTAATACCAGCTTCATTATGTCCGGTATCGGCAATAATTAAAGGCTTCTGAGATAATACCTGCCAACGTCCCAGCAAACCGGTTGTATGCACGGCTTGCTTTATTCCTTTTCGAATGGTTTCTTCCGTTAAAGTATATCCTTTTTTGTTTAATTCATCTACAACCGCTAATACCGTTGGAATATTTTTTAGTTGATACAAACCTAAAAGCTCGCTTTGTAAAGCAGTATAAAATTGTTTCCCTTGCTTCTCCACATCCATATTCAAATACAACTTACTGCCTTCAGCCAATTGTTTTGCATGAACGGCCTGATAAACCTGATCAGCAAAGACCACAGAAGCAGCCTTTTCGACTGCCACCTTTTTTAAAAATACGTCTTGTGTCTGTGATTGTGTTTCTCCTATTACTACCGAAACATCTTTTTTAATGATGCCTGCTTTCTCTCCTGCTATTTTTTCAAGTGTATTTCCTAATAAACTGGTATGATCGAAGCTGATATTTGTGATCACTGCAACCTCGGGACAGATCACATTGGTAGAATCCAATCGGCCTCCCAGTCCTACTTCCACTACAGCAATATCAACGTGTTCTGACGCAAAATAATCGAAGGCCAAACCGACTGTCATTTCAAAAAAGGAAAGTTGCAGATCCTTAAAATAGTCTTTGTGCTTATGAATGAAATCGATCACATATTGTTGTGAGATACATGCTCCGTTAATTTTAATACGCTCCCTGAAATCAAGTAAATGTGGTGAGGTATAGAGACCTACTTTTAATCCTTTGGCTTGTAATATGGCTGAAAGCAGGTGGGAGGTTGAGCCCTTTCCATTGGTCCCCGCCACATGTATGGATTTGAATTTTTTTTCGGGATTGCCTAATCGTTCACACAAAGCAACGGTATTGTTTAAGTCTGCTTTATAGGCAGCACTGCCTATGCGTTGAAACATAGGTAGCTGCGCATACATGTAGTCAAGTGTCTGCTGGTATGTTGTGGTACTCATAAAAAGGTTATTCCAATGTAAATACAAAGGTATAAGTTCCACGCTGTTCTTTTGCACCGGAGGGGCTTGCATTAAATTTTGCCTGCATGGCGGCTTGTCTTGCTTTTGAATATAAATTAGCGCTGGTTGTTGTAGAACCACGTTGCCCGGGAGTTGCTTTCACCACTTTACCATTTTCATCTACCAAAATTTCAACCACAACGGTTCCTTCTTCATCAGGATCTGTCATCGGTGCAGGACGACGAACGAGGCTACGCCCTTTCAAATCATATCCTCCTCCGCCATTATATCCGGGGGTTCCGTTTCCATGTCCTGTTCCGCTTCCATCCCCCACTCCCTGGTTGGTACCGGTACCTGATCCGCCTACATCACCACCACCGCTGCCACTGCCCACATGTTTTTTCTTGCTTTTTAAAATGGCCAGTGCATCTGCCAGTTCTGAGCTTGGTTTTTCTTCTACCGGCTTAGGAGGTGTCTCAACTACCACCTTTTCTTTCTTTGGTTTCTTTTTAGGAGTATTCTTTACAATATTAACAGGCTCACCTGTTTCATCCGTAATGATTTTTTCCGGACTGGGTGCCGGAGGTATAGGTTCTGTTCTTGCAATTGCAGGTATTTCCGGTTTGGTCGCTACTTCCGGATCGTTTTTCCCGGAGCCTCCTGCATCTTTATTTCCCAACCCTTCCATACCCAACCCTAATTCAATTTCAGGAACAGGTTTCACTTCGAAAGGAGGAATTGGTGTCACAAAGACCACCCAAATAAAAATAAGGAACAAGAACACATGGAAGAGCAATGTGAATCCTAAGGCAATGTATTTGTTTTTATTTTCGGTGGATGCATCCATTTATTTATCCGTTGATTTTGTTGCCAATACCATTTTAACACCCAATTTAAATCCTATTTGCATAACATCTGCCAGATCTTGTATGGATAATGAATTATCCATTTTTAATACCACAGTGGGTGATTTTGTACGTGCCAACTCTATCTGCAACGCATTTTCCAGATCAGCAAACTCCACCCGTGTCTTGTTTACAATGTATTCATGGTTGCCATCCACCTCAATGGTTACTTGTTGCTTGGCCATTTGAACCGCATTCTTGGAATTAGGCAGGGTCAATTTTAAAACACTGGGATTGGCCAGGGTCGAAATAATAAGAAAGAATAGCAACAGGAAGAACATAATATCGTTGAGTGATTCGGTACTCACTTCGGCGCCTTCTCGATGTCTGCGTTTTAGCTTCATTGTTAGGTTAGTTTCGTTTCTGATTTTTTGAAGAATTATGCCTTATCGTTTGGAAGGTTCTTGTAACAGATCAATAAACTGTAACGATGTTTCCTGCATTTTACGAATGGTTTTATCTAACATCGCATTTACAATGAAATAAGCTATGAATGCTAAAAGTCCTACCACCAGACCGGATGCACTGGTGATCATCTTTTGGTACAGACCTGTTGAGATGACTCCGATACTAATGTTATCGGTTAAAGAGATATCATAAAAAATTTTAATTACCCCGGCGATGGTTCCAACGAAGCCAAAAATGGGAGCAATACGACCTATCAGGCTGAGAATACTGATGTTTTTTTCGAGCTTTGAAATTTCAAGTGCTCCAACACTCTCCATGGATTCTTCAATTTCTTTAATTGGTTTACCAATTCTGGATACTCCCTTTTCTACCATTTTTGCAGCGGGAGCAGCAGTGTTTCTACATAATGCTTTTGCGGCATCTATGTTTCCATTGTGAATGTAATCTTTGATGTTGTTCATAAAATTAGCATCTATCTTTGATGCTTTGCTTATTACAAGAAAACGTTCAAAAAAATAGAAGATAGTAAGCACTGATAAGATGCCGATAGGAATCATGATCAATCCGCCTTTGAGGATCAGGTCAAGAAGTGAAAGTGTATCTTGTTTAGGAATTATCTGTGTTGGCAGTTGCGCTATATTTCCTGCTGAGTCTATCACCTGGGCCGCTGTCGTTGTGCCATTTGTTACAATTTGTGCTAAAATGGAATTGAGCATATGTATTTGAGTTTAGTTTACGATAGAATTAAAAAAGCAATCACGGCAACAATGTCGCGATTGCTAAATTACACTTCATTAAGACTGAATTTTTTGTATACCGGTCAACTTATAAACAGAACAATGTTTATTGAAGTTTATAGACAACAGGTAAAGAGAGCTGCACACGTGCAGGTTTTCCATTGTTTTTACCGGGTTTCCATTTTGCTGATTTAATGACCCGTATTGCTTCTTCTTCACATCCATCACCTATTCTTTTAGTCAGTATATTAATATTGGTAATACTTCCATCAGGTTCCACCACAAATAGTAGCTGTACCCTGCCTGAGGTCTTGTTTTCTACAGCCTGTGAGGGATACCTCAAATTTTCTTTTATAAATGGCAATATTCCTCCTTCTATATCGGGCATCTCTGTTACATAAACGAAAGGCAGCTTCTCATTCGTTTCTGTTTCTGTCACTTCTTTTCCAAAGTCATGCTCATTTATTTCCGTTCCGCCAGCGCTATCTTTTCCAGAAACATCGGATATTGGACCACTGATCTGTATGCTTATAGGGTCATCCGGTTTAACTGGATCATCTGCAACAACAGGTGCAACAGGAGTTTTTGGAAGAACCGGTGCAATTGTTTTTACTATTGGTTTTGGCGGATCTGTTGGTTTAATCGGATCATCCGGGATTGCCGGGCAATCGGGTATTATTTGTATGGGTCCCGGCAGCGCCGGTAATTTAAGTTCATCCTTTCTTAATAGTGTTCCTCCGATAATCATCAATGTAATAAAAGCAGCTGATAGTAAGATCGCGACTCTTAAACTCTCCGGATATTCCTTCCGAAGAACGTAGGCACCGTACATTTTATTTTTCCTTTCAAAAATAATTTCATTGAAGCGTTCATTGAATGGATTCATGGTTGTAGGAATTAAAGGTTAATAATTTATTTTTTTCGGGATGCCAGATAAAAATTAACCGAAGCCGGGGAATAAAAGTGATAACACTTTGTGCTTAAGCCGGGGATGATGGGGGATGATTACAGGGGATGTAAACGGGGATGAAAAATGTAACAGGGGATGAAAAATAGATGTGTGTTGTTACACACCGCTTTTAACGGAAGTAGAATTTCGTTTATTGTGAGATAACAGGATAAAAGTTTGGGATAATAAAAACAGCATCCGATTTTTCTATTCTGATGTTTGCTTTTTTAACATAACAGTGGTAGTAGGGTAAGCAAAGTCACTGCCTCTCTTTTTGACGATCTCCATAATCTTATAATTGATCTCTTCCCGAACATTTAGGTAAATATCATTATCCTTTGTGTTAATAAAATAAATGACCATAATGTTAATAGAACTGTCTCCAAAGCTAAAGAGCCTTACTCTGTTGTCAACGGTATATGTTTGCGGATGATTATCGATGTAAGCTTGTATATCGGCCACTATATTTTTAAACTGTTCCGTTGTTGTTTCATATATTAATGAAACATCAAATTTTACAAGTCGTTGTGTACGAAGTGAGAGATTGTCCAGCTCACTATCCACCATTTTTTTGTTTGGAACAGTTAAATAGGTCCTTTCCGGGGTTCGAATGCGAGTGCTTCTGAATCCTATGTGTTCAACAGTTCCTTCAACAGAACCTATTTTCACAGCATCTCCCACTGTAAATGGTTTATCGAGAAAAATAGTAAAAGATCCCAGGAGATTTTCAAGAGATTCTTTAGCTGCAAGTGCAATGGCCAATCCACCAATACCCAAACCAGCAATTAAAGAGGCTATATTCAGTTTAAATACTGCTCCCAGAATTAAAAAAAAGGAAAGAATGACCACTAATACTTTAATGGATTCTCTGATAAAAGATACCAATTGATCATCTGATTTGGTTTCTGTTAAAGAAGCTCTGTGCATCAATATCAATCCAAAAAAGTCGACAAACCTCAAAAAAGTCCAGGTAAGTGAAACAATAATACCGACCTGGAATGTTGCAAATATGAACATGCGCAAGCCAAATTTTTCGACAGGAACCAGGTTCCATTCATTTGGAAATTCGAGCCGGTCAAATGCTATATAAAATGTAACCAGAAGAATAAAAATCCCCAAAGGTTTGCTTAACAAGGCCAAAAGCTGCTCGTAACCGATTACTTTTGCATGTTTTTGAAGTAGTTTGTATGCAATTAAGGCAAGACCTTTAGAAATAACCCGTTTAAAAATTAATCCAACCAACGCAATTCCAAGAAACCAGCAATATGCTTCCAACGTATTTCCAAGAAAAGTTCGTTGCAGAAAGTCGTGCATCATAATTAAAAATATATATTTAGGTAGGTAAAGTTAAAATGATCTTAGAATAAAAAATAATTAATTTTTTTTTTTGTTTGAAAAAAAATTTTCAGAGATTTGTATAACAGCCATTTTAAACTATAATTAATTAACACTCAAATCATTTAGTTTTTACAACAAATGAAAAAGCCAAACAACACCAAAAAAGGTACTGCAAAAAAACCCGCAGAAAAAGGAAAAGATGCCGGAGAATTGAGAAAGCCAGCAAAGCTTAAACCTCTTAAAGAAAAAGAAAAAAAGAACTGGAACAATAATCTGGATGATGATGAAGATGACTTTACATTGGATGAGGATGATGTGAAACTAAA
>CAZMRM010000057.1:0-13438 GCA_964568515.1 uncultured Chitinophaga sp.
TCACCAGACTATCCAGTATCGCCTTCCGTTTATTCTGAACGGTCAGTAATTTTTCTGACAACTCTTTCTTCAGCGCAAAGGATTCATACACTTCATTGTTTTTTACATAGCCCAGCTTTGGTGTGTTTGTTTTTTTTATCAACAAAACAACTCCCAGTGAAAGAACGATCACCAAACAAATAATACCAATCACAATACGCTTTAAGCTCATCCTTTTTTATTTTATAATATCCTTAATCCCCTATTCCGTCAATGGGTATCTGAATAGGTCCCACAGCGCAGGGATCAAACCATTTAATAGGTCCCGTCCGTTCATTTTTGATACGTACTTTCCATACTTCTTTCTTTTCATTTTCTACTTCAATGGTATAAAACCCTGAATACCTTACACCGGCATCACAGTTGTTCAGGTCGATGGAATAATAATAGGTACCATAGCTGGAATTAAACTGGGCTGCCGGAAGAACCGAACCCGAATTGTAAAGTAGTTTATGCAAATCATCATACACTCTTAAACTTAATTTGCTATCGGTATCATTGTATTCCTCACTAAACTTGAAGCGGAAGGCGCCATTGGTGGTGTTGAAGAAACCATTGTCTAATTCCCGCTTTAACACGGCATATACCGTATTGTTGAGGCGAAAGCAGTTTCTAAGAAAACAGTCATTGATTTTTATAACATTCCCCACTTCAAAACAGCCGGAATTTATACTTGCACAGGGCGGTTGCTCTGTTTCTCCAACAGGAGGACGGATTCTTGCATTTTGTGTTATTCCTGCAGCAGTAAGGTCAACATCTAAAATTACCGATTGATTACTTTCGGTTTCAAACAAAAGGGAAATCGTTGAAACCGAACTTCCGGATGGTATCGTTGGATGAAAGGTCTGAAGACTTCCTACAGTATAAGTTCCGGATAGTCCTGCTCCGCTGATGGTATATTTAAGGGTATCCGGCAGTATAAGGGTATCCAGCCCGCGGGTATCCACAACAAGCTCCCCGGCACTCACCACAACTTTTGAATTTTTTATGTGAGCATACTCCCCGTTATAGGCTGTTAAAGAAACGGTATAGGTTCCCGCAGTTGAAAACGTATGTGTTAAATTTGCTGTCGTTGCTACATTTACATTGTTCACTTTCCACTGATACGTAGATCCGTTTGTAGTTTTATTAGTGAACGTAACGGCACTGCCGGTAAAAGCAGCATAAGCCGGTTCTTTGAATTTTGTTATCAGTACATCTCCTGTACCATGTCCCGGTGCGATGTCTGTTCCATTCGCAGAAGAAAATTCTGAAGCTATTACAAAACCGCCATCTCTTGTCTGAGACACCTGGAAAGCACGCTCATTGGGGGCGGTACCGGTTATTTTGGACCATTCCAGTTCACCTGCTGCCGTATACTTAAACAACAGGTTATCCCTGATTCCCTGAACATCATTTATAGTGGTAATACCATTATCATTGGATGTACTAAAACCTGAATTAACGGACCCTCCATCAACTGTTGCCACCAATCCGTTGCAATTTTCCTGACCACTTCCGCCGAACAAAGATCTCCAGAGAATATCGCCATTCATATCTATTTTAATGGTCCATACATTTCCGCTTCCGTCTCCTCCAACAAGCCCATCTTTTGAATAGGTATAACCACTTAATATAAATCCTCCCTCTACCGGTTCAATGTTATTTGCATTGTCTTCTCCTGTTCCTCCGTATGTTTTTTCCCAGATCGTATTTCCGTTAGTTCCATCTACTTTTACAGCCAGAAAATCTTCATCATTGGTTGGTGTTTCCTTCGCTCCTGCGAAAACAAAGTCTCCGTTGGACAGCTCCACAAAATCACTGAAAAAATCATAGCCGGTTGTACCGATAATTTTCACCCATTGAATTGCTCTTGCTGCATTCATCTTTATGGCAAATGCATCCACCTCTCCCGTATTTCCGCCAATGATATCCCCTCCATTCGAATTGGTCTGACCACAAACCATCAGTCCTTCATCAGCAGTGCGTTTTACTGTTACGGGTAAATCACTTCCTACACCGCCTACTGCTCTGGTCCAAAGTATATTGCCATTCGCATCCACCTTCACAATTCCCACATCGTTGGGCGCATTGGCAACGTTGACATCAAAATCTCTGATTCCGGGGTCTGCCGCACAATTTACCTCACAGGATGCGATGATTCCTCCGTCATCATCTTCGTAAATACCCCAGCCATAAGGGATGTCCCAGCTGGGGTTACCAATATTTTTGTTCCAGACAATGTTCCCTGCAACATCCAGTTTCACCATCCACATATCAAAGCCACCATGATTTACATCGGTTACGTCACCACTGGCGCTGCTGGTTGTAGAAGCGGTAAACACACAACCACCATCTTTGGTGGCAATAATGCCCCTTGGGGATTCGCCACTGCTTCCGCCATAGTTTCTTACCCAGTCTACATCCGGCACCAATGTTCTTAATGCAGGTGCCACAAAAGCTGCAAGTGGCGGGGCCGGATTTAGTACAAGCAACTGTGCACCATTGCCCGCAAGATAGCTTGCATTGGGATGTATAAACATTTTATTCCCTAATTTTAAAATACCACTGGAATAATTGGTAAAAATGCTTGTGTTTTTTAATTCAAGTATTCCTGCATATTTAACAACCCCATAATTATTAAAATTTCCGTTATTAATGGTTATGAATTGAGATTGTATGAACCCCTGATTACAAATGGTTCCTCCATCCAATGTAATATTCCCGTTGATAATACCTGTACTGGTAATACACAATTGCTGCCCGCCTGACACGGTATAATCCGTGTTCGTTGATGCAGACACAACTGTTGTACAGCCACTACTACACTGACCAACAGAAATAGCCGTACTTAGTAAAAAGCAAACAGCTATAAAAAGAAACTTAAAAATTTTCATATGAATAATGTTTTACAACGGCTAGTAACAGCAAAGCGGTTAATACTCGATCCTGCGGTTTAGTGTATGAATGCTCAACTACTAAATAATAATAGCCGCTGATTGTTTAGTCTATAACATACCATGCCGTTCCACTGCTGATAATGGTCATTCGTTGGTTTATCGTGGACAAGGTCTGGGTGCTTGCTCCATCCAATTGCTCGCTTCCGTTCGGATCAATGATCACACTGTTTGCCGAATTTGTTTTTTTGATGATGTAAATACGACCCGTAACTGTGGAGGCTGCAGGCAAAGAGATGGTAACCGATGCACTGGTCGCATCTGCTAAAATTACGGTCTCTTCTCCTGCCGTATAATTGGCTGTTTTGCTTGCAATTTTATATCCCACTGAACCGGCTACTTCCAGCGTTGATTTTGGAGCGGCAACACCTATCCCGAATTTTCCGGTTGATATTGTTGAACCTGTACTCAGATCGGTGGCAAAAAGAAGGTTACCGATATCCAGCTGGTTGGAACCCGTTTGTGTATAACCTGCTTTGGCATTGGTACCGATCACAATATTGTTGGAACCGGTGGTAATGGTTTGAGCCGAAGTAAATTGACCGATGATAATATTATCTGATCCTGTTGTAATATCGGCACCTGCATAATAACCCAAAGTAGTGTTGGCATTTCCTGTGGTGTTGGCATACAGGGAACGAACACCGAATCCCGTATTGCTGCTACCGGTTGTATTGTAAAAAATGGATCTGTAACCATAGGCTGTATTGCTGTTACCGGTCGTGTTTGTTTTCAGTATTTCATAACCCGAACCGGTGTTATAGCTTCCTGTTGTGTTGGCATACAAGGCATTTAAACCATAGGCAAAATTGCTTGATCCGCTGGTGTTGCTATACATGGAATAAACACCGGCTGCCATGTTGTAGTCGCCGGTGGTATTTCCATACAATGCATAACCACCCAATGCGATGTTGTAAGAACCTGTTGTATTGTTTCCCAGTGCAAGTTGTCCTACAGCCGTATTGCTGCCACCGGTCGTATTCTTCAGTAAAGCTTGCATTCCTGCTGCTGTGTTGTATTGCCCTGTTGTGTTATCGCGTAATGCCTGCATCCCTGCTGCTGTATTGTATTGCCCCGTTGTGTTCTTTGTAAGGGCACCATCACCGAATGCAGCATTCATGGATCCTGTGGTATTGTATAAGAGTGCATCTTTTCCAAAGGCTGCATTGTAGCTTCCTGTGGTATTGTAATACAGCGCATCGGAACCCGTAGCCGTGTTTTCTATCCCTGTCGTGTTCGTTTTTAGTGAACTCGCTCCTACAGCAGTATTACCGCTACCTTTATTATATCTTAAGGCTTCTGCTCCCACTGCTGTATTATCACTGGTGGTATCTGTTGCATTCAAGGCAAAATAGCCGATGCTGGTATTGTAACTTCCTTTTGTGAAAGAAGTACCGGAACTTATACCGGCCACTGTATTGTATTTACCTGTTGTTAAATTTCTGAGACCACTGCCAAAAGCTGCTGATCCTGTATTGCTGGTCTGATTGGGTAAATACACAACAGGCACATTGTTGATAGCTATGGTCCTGTCTGCTATGGTAGCAGTACCGCTTATGTCCAGCTTGTAAGCCGGAGTGGCTGTCCCCATTCCCACCTTACCACTGTTATAAATAAACAATAAACTATTTAAACAACTGTCTTTTGCATGAAATACTGATTTGGTGGCGTTACAGTTATCTCCCACGATCTCCAGCTTGGAGCCGGGGGTAAGTATTCCGATACCGGTATTTTGTGCATACGTACACAATGCGGTTCCTATAAACGCAAAGCTGAGTCTTAGTTTTATTGGCATGTTTATATATGAATTAAAATGAATTAAAAATCTTGTAATCTAACTATTTAAATTCCATGTATAGGTTGAATTTATTATTAAGGCGGGGATGACCTGAAATAAGAAACAACTTCGTGACAATTTACTACGCTTTCATCTCTTGTCTTACTTTTTTATAGTTTGTCGCAAAGCAAATCATTTTTTTGAAGCCTGTTTTTAATAGAAAATTATTTTTTTGAAAAAGTTAGTTAACGGTAGCTTTTTCTGAGTTAACGGAATGATTTATTTTAAAATGACCTTTTTTTTCCCTATCATACAATACACATAAGCGTTTTATTAAGAATCGCCGGGTAATTCCGGTTCTTTGGCTGTTTGATTAAAACATTCTTAATTTATTGTAAAGTTTGCCCGGTAGCATGAGATGGCCGAAATCAAATCCATTTTTTTGTTAGAAAAAATGATACCTCAAGATTCATGGGCAAGAGTAATTAACTTATTTGTTAATCGTAAGTTAGAACATCCATGTCAAGTAAATATTGAGTCACGGCGGTTGCTACAGGGTGTTAAACCTTCTTTCAGATCAATTGCATATTTCAGGAAGGATGGTTCAGCAGCAGCTATAAAAGCGGCTTTTAGATATTTTTGTTATGCTTCTGCAGGACTTAGAATTGATCGAACGTTAAACCATTGCTATTGATTCTTTTAAAGTTCATACCCAGAATAGTATGCGTAATACTTTCAGTCAAAAGAAAATTGATCATCACATTGATTATACAGATGCAAAAATTGAAGAATGTGAACATCAACTGAAAAGTGCTACGCCGAATGGGGACTGCCAACTATCTTTAAAGAATGAGCAACTTCCTCAAATAATTTTTGATAATATTCACTTGACTTTTCTTCACAATAACATGTCAATATGTATGATTTATGATCTTTTATAAAAATGTAAACAGTAACATCTAATTTCTCTCCTTTTGGAGAAACAGCAATGTTTAATTTACATACCTTCATCTCATTGATATACGTATTATGCCTCTTAACAGAATCTGTTTTGGAAACCCTAACGATATCATTTATACAAGACCTCAAAAAATCATCGTCAGCAATATTCTGATCTATTTGATTAACTGTTAAACTAATATTTTCTTTGAAAGGATTATTCTCTTTATTATTTACAACGGCTACTAAGGTTCCATTGTAATTATCCAACCGTTCCCAATTAAGAGGGTAATTAAAACTAATACCTATAGAATCATTTTTATAAAGAGACTTCTGTATTAAAACTTCTACATTTTGCTTTGATACTTGATCATCTTGGTCACAGGAAAAAAAAAGGCCTATGACAAACAGAATTAAAATTAATACTCTTTTAAAATTCAACATCATCCAATATTATTTTAAAGGATAAATTTATTAATTAATTTGGGTTCTTTGACTTTAATGACATTGAATACCTCTATTTTTACAACTGTCTTCTACTGGGAATCGTTATACTGTGAATGATTTTTTCAAAATAATTGGTCGTTTGCTTAAACCATTCTTCATCTATTGTAAAGTTTATCCGGTAGCATGAAATGTAAGAAGCTCAAATTAAAATTTGAGCTTCTTACATTCCGAGGTGTTACGATTACCTTATGGTACTACTTAAACAAATTTTATTGTTTGTAGTGATAATTTGTTTCTTTTATTTTTTTGATTCCCAGAGCTGTTTCTTTTTCTACTTTAATTAAACGGCCAGCTGCATCATAGGTATAAAAGGTAGCGAAATTTTCATTGTCCAATGATGCAGTCATCAATGTGGTCCTTTCATCATACACGTAACCGTTTACGTTAGAATTCACAGGTTGTAAACGCATATCATCAATGAAGCAGTCGGCATTACCAAAACCAAATGTTTCAATTCTTAATCTCAATCCATTCACTCCCAGAGGACCTCCGGATGGAATATAAGATGGCGGAACTTCGATTTCAACTTTTATAAGATCCCATTCACCTGCATGTATAGTGGTCAGAGCAGATGAATTCGATGCAGAAGAAAGTGTTGAAGCGCTTCCATTGATAGTACCATCCAGTTCGGCCGATAAATGTAAACCTGTACCACTGTTTTTATACACCCAGACTGATGCCTGGTACGTTTTTCCAACTTGCAAGTTGGATTTTATGACATATTCCGGTCCGCTCTTGTTATACAATAATTTAATCATGTATTTACCCGTATGTGGTTTTACCATTTTAGTAGGGTCCCAACTATCATAACCAAATGTTTCTATTGTTCCATCTCCTAACTTGACTTCTCCTCCAAAATGGCTATTGGTATAATCTTCAAAACTTGTGTGAAAAAATCCCTGGTAGTTGGAAGAACTTGAGTTTGCAATTATATAGTTTCCTTTTTTACCACCTTTTTTAATGGATGCATAGTTTCCATTGATATCCTTCGACTCCAAAGGTTCTGAGTAATGATCATAGCGGGTTACTTCATGGAGTTTTTGCCAAGCCGCATTGGGTACCCCTGCCCAGTTGAAATCCACAAAAGTTCCATTAATGGTACCGTCCTTATGGATATCTGATTTCCATACATAGTTTTGGTATTTTCTCCACACATCGGTTTGTGTATTATCAGTGTAATTAGATGAGATCAACTCCCTATAATTCCAGCTGTTTTTCCAGGTTTGAACACTTGCGCTTATGATAGGGTTTGTGGTTCCGTTATAAGAGCGGAAATAGGATGCTGCCGTTTGAGACAGCATGTTTTTATTGGAATTGTTAAATACTTTGGGTCCCATCTCCGGAAATTTGGTATAGGCTAAAACCGTTTGCGATAAATAAGTTTGACCATCCGGGTTTTCTATTTTTGTTTCTGTTGGGATACCCGTGAAAAAGTCATACTTGGTATTGGTTTTTACAGACTTAACACCATTCGTTTCTGTTGTTACACTTTTTAATAGGCTGGGTCCCATCACTCTGCTGGAGGAAGTTAGGTACCAATCGCTGCTACTGTATACGTGATTGGGTTTTTCCCAGTATAAAACTCTCTTGTTATCGGTAAAGGTTTCCTGATGCGTTCCGTAAACAAAATTTGTGAAGACATCTTCATAAGTATACGTTTGCTTATTCAATACATCATTATTGCTTGTCGATTGAGTTATCTCCAGTATCCTTCCTATCGATGCTTTGTTATCCGTCACAACACCTGATCTTCCGTATATATAGTGATCGTGATTGCCAGCCGTGGTATATCCTATACGCAGCGATTGCTGGATATCTTTAACGGCTACAGCTTTGCCCATTGAAAAATCGAAGCCTGAAATACTTGCATTTTCCAGAACATCAAAGGTATATTGTGTTTTTAAATACGATTTAGTCGTCACGCCAATATTTTCAACAGTTACGTATTTATACATAACTCCTGGTCCGGGGATTTCATTCAAATAAGGAATGTACCTTTGCGACAATGTAGGGGCATATGAAGTAACACCTGAACTTGTAGTAGTACCCGGGTTGGTGTAGGAATAAACCGTTTTATAACTATTACCGGCTCCATCATCCAGAGAAATATCTTTTACCCTTATGCCTCCGCCATATGCAACTTTCGGATTGAATGTAATGGTTTCGGGAAAAGGATAAAAACCATTGTACACTGCTTCATCAAAAACCAGTCTTTTCAAATTCACATCATATGATAAAAGAGTACTAAGAAATTTTCCATATGCGTTTGGATTTCCACCATGTAGTGATTCGACCAATCCATACATCTCATAAGTTGCTCCTATTTTTAATGTGCCAGAACTAATTAAAGCATTCATATCTTCTGTTGTCACTCCTTCCAAAGTAACTTGCATGTGCGTTCCTCCGTTTATAAAAATACGGCTGGAAACGTTTTTTTTCATTTCTGGTAACCCACTAAAAACAGCCTCTCTGGCGTAGGTATCCTGCTCATAATTAATTTTAATTTTCCCACCAAGCGGAGTCGTTATCTCATTCAAACTCCAGGCATCCTGGTTTGCCTTTGCCTGAAGATCATCCTTTGGACCGTTTGAATAGTAACCCCAATTATCCGTATTGTAAAGACTATAACCGACCGGATTGCTGGTTTGATTATTATAAGAGAAATAATATCCTGGTAAAACATCTGCTTTCCCTAATCCATAAATTTTTACAGAGGTTAACGTTAATTTCCCCCCATTCACACTACCATTGCCCATAGCAGTAGTTGCATCCGAATTAGGAGTCCCCGGACAGAGCGAATAATTATGATTGAATTCTATGATTTTAAGCGCTTTCTGTTGAATATAACTCATGTATTGCTGAACATCATTTTTGTCCAGTACTTTTTCCTGGTAATAACTCGTAAACAGACGTTCAAATGTTGACTTGCAATGTGTAATATCCTGCCCTAACGCATTTTGCATGAGTATTTTACTTTCGATGGTCATACTGCCGGTTGTGTTCTTAGTTTTAAAGTTATTACCGCCACCGTTATTATTTCCTGATAATCCAGCTTCATACTCAAATGCATCCGTATTGTTTATTAAAATGATTTTATCCAGCTTTAAGGTATAATGTTTTTCTGCAGAACTAAACTTTTCCGTTTCATAAGCTTTTACATTGAAATACATCCCATTAGCTACAAATGATCCACACAGGTTCTGACCCAGAACCAGTGTTGCTTTATTGCTTTCCCATCTGAAATGATATTCATCATCTGGCCGGTAGTTAATGGTTTTACCTTTTCCATCTTCTTTCAAACTTTTTATGAAATAGGCTGAATGCGTTTTGGTTTTTATTGCGTTTAAATAATACATTTGTTTTCTTCCCATTGAATAAGCTCCATAAGGTGTTTGCACAGAACCGGGCGTATAGGAATTATCTTCATAAGGTGCACGCCAAACGTATCCATCCGTCCATTTACCATAATCAAATTTTACCCAATAGCCATAGTCATCTTCATCAACTACCCCTGCAGTTCCCCGATCAACATAGTCCGGACCTGTAATGGATGTCAATAACCAGTCATAAGCATATTTATTCAGCTTTCTGTTTTCCATATATTGTGCAGTAGGATTTGTTCTTTGCTCAAACACTTCGATTTCTTCAAATTGATACACCGGAATGGAGTAATGATAGGTTTTACCATCTTCGGCCGTAATGCTGAAGGCACCTATTCCATCAGGGTCATATAAGTTGCCATCTCCCCGGGTCTGACCTTCTGATTCGATAAACCCACGGCTTATTGAACCGGACAAATTGGAAGTAATTTCGGAATTGGTGAAGAACTCAATGTGTTTTCTTTTCCCGAGACGTTCGGTTGTAGGATTGTAAGAAGAGAATCCTCCAAAGTCAGCACTAAAAACACCACCTGTATACGTATGCCCCCAAATTGGTTGCGTGGAATTGTTAACATAGTAGGTACCAGGACTTACCACAGAAAATGCCCCGGGTTCATAATCAAACTGAAAGAAAATTTTATTGTAATCCCTGGAAAAATTATAACGATTCCAATAAATCAATTCGACTTTGGAAGTTCCATCCGCAAATTTTTCAAATGTATTTCCTTCCTGGGTAAGTGCACCAAACTGGTTTATTCTTGGGCTGATAGAGCCGGAAATACCTTGTCCACTCACCGTATATCTGTCATAATTTGGGAATGTCAATGCATTACTTCCTGCCTGAGCCTTTCCATTATTATAGTGTTCACTACTAAAAGGATTGGAATAAGCATCACCCACATAGGTTGCATTCTGAGCACCATCATCTGAAGTTAGTTTAGCATCTTTGGTATATAAAGTACCAAAGTTGGTTTTATCTTCCATCTTCCATAACCAATAGGTATAATAATTAAAACTCAAACCAATGCTGACTCCATAAATTATAAAAAAGGCGCTTCCGCCTTGTTGTCCCACTTGCACATCAGTACTCCCAACAGCATCTACCCCCAAGGGCTGTGCATTCCCCTGAACAGATGCAAATGCCGTGGTGCCTGCATTGGAAAAGCTAACCCCGACACTTGTGCCTCCGGCAGACAACTGAACTTGCCCTCCGCCGTTCCATCCTGCCCCTGCACCAACCGAAAGTCCGGTAGCCTGTGAATACACTCCCGCCGATACTCCTTCCGTTCCAATACCTACTGCCAGCCCTCCTATTTCGTTTCCAACGGAAGCTCCGACACTTCCACCCAATGATTTATATGATCCTCCGTTTAAAGAAGCATTCACTCCCCAAATACCTTTAAAACCAAAGCCTACAGAAATTCCATAATCATACGCATGATTGGGAGAGTTATAACTGAGCACTGTTGATGTTTTTGCTTTCCAGTCATCCGGAATACCGTTTACTGTTCTGTTTAAACTACCGGCATTCAGATTCCATCCCAGACCCAGCCATGATGATTCCTGTTGAGGTTGAATTCCTGCGTGATAGAACATGGAAAGAGAATATCCCCCATTAGGTCCTGGCACATTTAATATTGGTAGGTTGTATGTAAAATCCCCTGTAAGCAGATTCACCATATCCGTTGCATCCACCGGTTCAAAAGAAGAAAATTCAGGAGTACCGGCACCTGCCGATAATGCCAGACAAGTGGTAGGGAAAATAGCAGAATTGATAATCCCAATGGACAATGTAATCAGAATTATTCTTTTCAATCCTTTATGCTTCGTTTTGTAATGCATCGTTATTCAAATTTTAATGAGGGTACATTTTTTAAATCTTTTTGATTGAAAGTAAAGAGTATTGTTCCTTTTACATAAGCAATGTCCTTCAGGCAAATTTTAAAATCTTCCGTATGGATTTGTTCCTTTTTAAAAACAAATAAAACCGAGGTCGACCTTGCTGCCTCATATAACCTGGGAAAAGCAAAATCAGTTAAATAAGTAGTATCATTGTTCTTATCTACAATATATGCATGCTCATTCATGTTAAATGAAAGTTGCTGATTAATACCCGCAAACAAGGACCGGTTCCCAGCTGTATTGTTTAGTAAATCCGAATTTTTACTCGTCATGTTTAATACAAAGTACAGGTATTGCTCATATTTTTTCTTCAATTCAATTTTATCCTGTCCGCTCTTTAATTCCTGCTCAACAATCAGATCCGTAGGCCTGTAAATCAGCTCTGCTTTAAAATCTCCATTCACATAACTCTGTCTGGTGCCATGTTCCTCGTTCTGCAGATAAGTTTCCAATTGCTCTTTGTTAAGGCTTGAATTACATCCCAGCAGGAGAGCAGACCACAGAATAGCTAAAAAATGGTAACGACGACTGTTCAATTTCACGTTTCTGATACTCAATATTATTTATTCAACTGTTCCAATACCTGATCCGTTACGTTAATCGCATCCGTTGCATACACAATGTTTCCGGTATTCGTACCAAAAATGATCGTATAATGATGTGTTTTTCCATATTCGGTTATAATGGTGTTAATTTTTGCAAGTTCATCATTGGTTATTTTTTGCTCTTCTCCCATAAGCTTATTTTTTGAAGCTTCTTTGTATTGCATAAATTGTTCTTGCTTTCTACCCAACAATTCTTCCGTTGTTTTTTTTTCACGATCATTCATGCTACTTCTTTCCTTTTCATACTTCTTTATTTCCGATTGAATTTCCTGAGCCAAGGTGTCCAAAGAAGATTGCCAGGTTTTTTCTTTCACTTCAATTTCTTTCTTTACTTTTTTCATCCCGTTGCTTTCCATCATTAACCGCGCTGAATCTACATAGGCCATAGAATAGGTATGCTTGTTAAAAATAAAATGATAGGCAACGAATAGCAGAAATGTGATTAGTGTATTTACAATAAGTGCTTGTGTTTTCATAATTTATTTACATCCTTTAATCAATTTAATTTCGGAAAGAGTTGTTGTGTGTTTAAAATCCATTTTTTGCATTTGTTTAATGTAAACTTTAATTTGACCAGGAATTTTCCCATCCTTTAATTGCACCCCGTAAACACCATTCTGTGTTTGAAATGAATTATCCTTCTCATCTTCCAAGAACCAAGTGAATAAATATTTTTCGCTACTGAGCTCATGATCTTTATTTTTCCCTTTAATCACTAACATGCGCTGGTCAAATATCTCCACATCACGTTGATTATTTGAGTTTATAGAATATTTCCATACTCTTTCGACCCATGCTTCTTCTACTATAAAATCCAATTTGGAAGTTGATAACTGACTTGCTTTAAAAGCACAAACGAATACGCCTTTATTGATCGACTCAAAAAGAGAAGAACTTAATTGAGGATTTGTTGTATTAACCTCCAGGTTACACCCCGATAAAGAAATTATGATTAATATAGAATGTATAAATTTCATTTGCTTATTTAATAGGGTGCTGGCTCGTTGTACCTATTTCAACGTGAATATGCTTAATTGACCCAGCATCAATTACCCTGCTATTATAATAATTGAATATTTGTCCGAAAGATTCACTAGGCAGAGAGGAGTTCGGTAAACTTTTTAGAAGAACCATTGGATCATTGGAAACATCTAATCCTTCCAATGTTCTCATTACTGCTGTCCCACAATTATTAAGAAGAAGATTATATCTGGACTGTGCTTCGTTCAACATACGCAATGCTATTCTAGCATCTTCGGTTGGGTCACTTTTTAAGCGTATGTAATTATCATAAACTTTTCTTTTATCATCCATCTGAAATTCTTTAAATGTTTTGTATTTTACTAAAAGTCT
>CAZMRM010000058.1:0-13347 GCA_964568515.1 uncultured Chitinophaga sp.
CGGCTGCTATGCGTTATACAGAGGCGCGTTTACAGAAAATTGCCGAAGAAATGCTCGACGATATCGATAAGGAAACCGTTGATTTTCGTCCCAATTTTGATGATAGTTTAACAGAACCAACTGTTCTTCCCACCCGTATTCCCAATCTATTAATTAACGGTGCATCGGGTATTGCTGTAGGGATGGCGACCAATATGCCTCCCCATAACTTAAGTGAAATTGTGGATGCTACTGTTGCCTATATTGATAACAGAGAAATTGATATTCCTGGTCTGATGCAATATGTGAAGGCCCCCGATTTTCCTACCGGTGGTGTCATTTATGGTTATGAAGGCGTAAAGGATGCATTTCATACGGGTAGAGGCCGCATCATCATGCGCGCAAAAACCAATGTTGAAATTACAGACGGAGGACGCGAACGGATCGTTGTGAATGAAATCCCTTTTCAGGTCAATAAAGCAGAGATGATCCGCAAAACGGCTGAATTGATCAACGACAAGAAAATTGAAGGAATTTCAGACATCCGTGATGAATCGGACAGAGATGGAATGCGCATCGTTTATGAAATTAAAAGAGATGCCATTACAAACGTCGTTCTTAATAACCTTTATAAATATACCGAATTACAAACTTCTTTCAGTGTAAATAATATTGCTCTTGTGGGTGGAAGACCAATGCTTCTTACCATTAAAGACATGATCGCCAGTTTCGTGGACCACCGTCATGAGGTTGTTGTCAGAAGAACCAAATATGAACTTTCACAGGCAGAAAAACGTGCACATATTCTTCAGGGTTATCTCATTGCATTAGATCACCTGGATGAAGTAATAAAACTTATTCGTGAATCAGCAACTCCTTCTGAAGCTCAGGATGGTTTAATGGGTAATTTCGGACTAAGCGAAATTCAGGCAAAGGCTATCCTGGAAATGCGTTTACGTGTACTTACCGGACTGGAAAGAGATAAGATCAAAGCCGAATACGAAGAATTGATGAAGCTCATCAATTATTTAAAATCAGTATTAAATGATGAGGCTCTTCGCATGAAAATTATTAAAGATGAATTACTGGAAGTAAAAGAAAAATATGGCGATACCCGTAAAACAGAGATTGTATATGCTTCAGGCGATTTGAGAATGGAAGATATGATTGCTGATGAAGATGTGGTCATCACTATTTCACACATGGGATATATTAAAAGAACCCCGTTAAATGAATATAGAACCCAGGGCCGCGGCGGAAAAGGAGCAATGGGAAGTACTACACGCGATGAAGATTTTATTGAACATCTTTTTATTGCTTCCACTCATAATTATTTACTACTGTTTACAGAACAAGGACGCTGTTTCTGGATGCGCGCATTTGAGGTACCTGAAGGTAACAGAACTTCTAAGGGGCGTGCGATTCAAAATCTGATCAATATTCCTTCAACAGATAAGGTAAAAGCGTATATCAACGTGAAAACACTTGAAGATGAAGCATATATTAATAATAATTACATTATTATGTGTACCAAAAACGGTATCATCAAGAAAACAACGCTGGAAGCATATTCACGTCCTCGTCAAAGCGGAATTAACGCCATCACCGTAAGAGAAGAAGATGCGTTACTGGAAGTTCTGCTGACCAATGGAAGCAATGAAATTATGCTTGCTTCCAAAGCCGGTAAAGTAGTAAGATTTAATGAAGCGAATGTTCGTCCGATGGGACGTAATGCCTCGGGTGTAAGAGGAATTAATCTCGGCGATGAAAAGGGCAATGAAGTAATCGGTATGATTGCCATGCCGGATAAAACAAGCAATGTAATGGTTGTTTCGGAAAAAGGCTATGGTAAACGTTCGGATATAGAAGAATATCGTGTCACCATGCGTGGTGGAAAAGGTGTGAAAACAATTAACATCACCGATAAAACAGGTAACCTCATCGCCATCAAAAATGTAACGGATAAAGATGATCTGATGATCATTAACAAATCAGGCATCATTATTCGTTTAGCGGTAAGTGAACTGAGGGTCATCGGTAGAGCTACTCAAGGAGTTCGACTCATTAACCTGAAAGAAACAGACGAAATAGCTGCGGTTACAAAAGTAGATGTAGAAGAAGAAGTGGCAAAAATAGAAGAATCTGCAGAAGAACATACTGATAATTCAATAACTTCATCAGATGATACCATGAATGGTACAGATGATATCAAATCCCCGGATGAAAATCAATAATTAATTATCTAATAAAATAACTCTATGAAAAAAATAACAGTACTGTTATTACTGACTATGCCTGCAATAACAGGGTTTTCACAAGCAAAACTGGTGAACGCAATTAACTATTTAAAGGATTATGAAAAAGATAACGGGAAGCAGGAATCCTTAACAAAAGCAAAAGAAAATATTGATCTTTACACACAAGGAGCAGAAATAAAAGATCCGACTAAAGCACAAAAAGTAAAAGGACAAGTATATTTTAATCTTTTTGAAAACAGCCTTCGTTCTCAAATAGATAAATTGAGTACTATTACGGATGCCAATCAAAAATCATTAAGCGCCTATGAAAATACGCCTGCTACGGACCTGGATGTTGCGGCAGAATCTTTTAAGGCTGCTAAAGCTGCTGATTCAAAAGGGATTTATTTGCTGGAAATGATGCCTTATAATACTAAAATGATCAATCATTATTTTATGAAGGCAAATGCTGCTTATACATCAAAGAAGTTTGATGAATCCATGCAGTATTTTGAAAAAGCATATGATCTGGATGATACAAAGGATACCAACATTCTTAACAATATTGCCTTAACAGCCTACAACAGTCAGAATTACAGCAAGGCAAAAGAAACCTACACCAAAATGACGGAGACCCAACAAGGTGGTGCCGAAACTTACGGTAACCTGGTAGAAACCTATTTTATGCTGAAAGATACAGCTGGGGGATTGGAAGTGTTAAAAAAAGCAAGGGCTGTTTATCCGAAAGATGGTAATTTATTAAATGTAGAAACCAACTATTATTTAAGAAAAGGAAGCAGTGCAGAGGCATTGAAAAACCTGAATATAGCAATTACTGCTAATCCGCCACATGCGGAATTGTTTTTAGCAAGGGGAAATATGTATGAAAAGATGGCCAAACCGGAAGATACAAAAGGCAGCCGCCTTCCTAAACCAGCCAATTATGCAGAACTATTCAAATCAGCAGAAACAGATTATATAAAATCTGTGGAAATAAGTGAAGCTGCTTACAAGGCAAATCCAACAGAACAATCAAAAGAATTATATTTTAATGCATTGTATTCTTTAGGAGCGCTTTATTTTAATGAAGGTGCGGATATTTCCAGGGATGCTGATAAAATTACTGATAATGCCAAATTCGCGGCTGAAAACAAAAAAGCAAATGCGGATTTTAACAAAGCCATGCCGTATCTTGAAAAATCAATTGAGTTGAAAACAGATCAACAAGCATTGTTTGCACTGAAACAATTATATTCCCGGTTAGAAATGATTGATAAACTAAAAGTGATCAACGAGAAATTAAAAAACTAACATTACTGTGTTATTATAAATTATAAAAAAGAAGCCAAAATAAGGCTTCTTTTTTTATGAAGGCAGGAGAGATGTACTAAAAAACTTAATTATAAAGAGCAACTTTCGTTAACTTCAAAACAGTAAAACAACATTTAAGAGAAGGAGCGTTACCGGTTCGGCTAAAACAAAAAAGATGGACATTACTGTTTAATATCAGATGGTTAGTGCCTGATTCAAATCAGCAATCAGATCATTCACATATTCGATCCCGATTGAAATCCGTATTAAATTATCCGGACTTACCGGATGATCGCCTTCTACACTTCGCCGGTGCTCAACCAGACTTTCTACACCGCCCAGGCTGGTAGCATGTTTAAAGATAGAAAGGTTGCCGGCAAATTGCATGGCCTCTGCTTTTCCTCCTTTTACCAGGATGGAAACAATGCTTCCAAAGCCGTTTTTCATTTGCTGTTTTGCAATTTCATGATTTTGATGAGTAAGGAGTCCAGGATAAAAAACCTTTTCAATTTTTGGATGTGATGTTAAATACGTAGCGATGGTTGCTGCATTGTTGCATTGCAAGGAAAACCGTAAAGGAAAAGTGGCCAGGCTTCTGTTTAACAGCCAGCAATCAAATGGGGAAGGCACTGCGCCTGCTGTTTGCTGATAATCCCTGATGCGTTCTGTCAGCACATTTTCATGATTCGTGATAATTACACCTCCTAAAATATCGGAGTGACCGCTAAAAAATTTGGTAGAAGAGTACATGACATAATCCACGTCCATATTCAGACTTTTTTGCAACAGGCAAGTAGCGAACGTATTGTCACAAACTGTAACGATTTTGTTTTTTTTTGCCAATGTCACCAATGAGCCAATATCAGTGATCTTTAATTGAGGATTGGAAGGTGTTTCCATCCATATCAACCGTGTATCCGGCTGAATCAGTTTTTCCACATTCACCAGGTTACTCATGTCTGCCATATCATAACGAACATTCCATCGTTTGAAAAAATTGTCGAGGAGACGCCTGGTTCCATGATAACAATCATCCGGGATGATCAGATGGGAGCCGGGTTCCAGAACATTTTCAAATAAAGCATTGATAGCGGCCATACCAGATGAAAAGGCAATAGCTGTTTTTGCACCTTCAATAGCAGCCATTTTTTGTTCAACTGCTTGCCGGTTGGGATTATTCATCCGTGTATAAATATATTCACCGGTAGTGCCATCCGGATTGCGACTAAATGTAATGAATGGAAGGAATAACATCCGTATCATTTTTTTGATTTTCGCCACTGTGAACTGCAAGTGTCTGAATATGCAAATTTGCCATAAGGATTGGTTTATAATAATTAGCGTTTAGAGAGTTCAGGATGTGAAGACAAAGTTAATGGTTCTGTGAAATGTTTGTATAAATTTTAGAAGGTTATCTGCTTTTATGATTCTTTGATGCGAGAGAAAGAGAATACGCCGGTTCAATAACTTTTAAGTGAATGGTTGGTAAAATCTTGCAGATTGGTATTAACCTCTGTGCATAATAAATAGTCGGTTTCAATGCTTGGGCATATTGAAAGTGCCACCGAGATACGAAAATAAATGCTTAAAGACCCAATTATCACGACAACAAAAGTTCCCGTGACAGAGCAATAGAAGAAATAGCATGCTGCAAGCAGGGCAGATGTACTTCGATTGACAGTTTTTCGTAAGTTTGAACTTTCGGCTTCGTAGGAACTTTGGTGGTAAAAACCTTCCTAAGCCAGGCCTCAAACCATTATAGGGCATTTAAAAGACGGTACAAACGACATGTTTACGAGACAAATAAACTTTAAGAGTTGGTTGACAATGGGAGTCTTATTCCTATTTGGCGTTGGGCTTTATATTTTATTTGCACCTTTAATAATTTTGTTCTTGCCATTTATAATTTGGTCATATTTTGACAACCTTGCTTATAACAGAAAATATAAAGCCTATTTGCAGACAATAAACGGAACAAATTTCTTCTGCTATAACAACAAAACTAACAGTAAAGACTTTATTGAGAAAAATATTTTACCAACACTTAGTTCAGATATTAATGTAATATATCTTGATGGACGGACACCAAAGTCTGACTTTGAACAAAAATATATCTCGAAAACACTTTACAACATCAAGGACAGCAAAGGCTTTCCCTATTTACTTAAAATTTCAAACGGTCACCTTATATACAAATCAATTAATAATGATTTCTATAACACAATGAACCAAAACAAAGACGTTGGACAACTAAATGAAAAAATTAAAGAATTTTTCAATCAGAATTAACGACCAATGGCGCATAATTTTAAATGGAATAATGGAAACGCAAACAAAGTAGAAATAATTGATTATCACTAAACGACCGAAAATGAAAAAATTAAAAAACATACACCCCGGTGAAATTCTCCTGGAAGAACTGAACGCGATCAAGTGGTATACTTGCAACGCTGCATAACACCAGGCTTTGAACAAAAGCGGGGGCATCGGTAAAGCAAGCTCATCTTTATTTATTACTTCTATTGAACACTACACAATCATAATAATGGACGACAACAAATGACAAAAATATACTTAGCTCTCCTCTCATTTATTTTAACAACCCATAATTTATCTGGACAAGTAAAAACAAGGAGTTTTGTTGAAGAAAAAGTGAAATACCAATATGACGACAAAATACCAAATGAAACTTATATTCCAAAAACTCAACTTGGAAAAGAGATTCAAATAAACTTTGACTGTTGTTTTAACGACACCGTTCAAATATTTGTAAACGACAAACTTATTGACAAGCTATTTCTAAGTACCGATGAATCGACAAGCTTTACAGGACATTCAATAACTGTAAAATTTGACGAGAAGAAAAAAAATACAACCCTGAAAGTTGTGTTGCCAAACAAACAAGTCTTTTGCAACATTGTTTTAGATAAGAAATATAAATTGCTAAATGTTAATCGAATGGAGCATCGAGACAAAACATGGTGGATTACATTTAGAAATTTTGGAATTGTTTACGAATGACGACACAATCGACAAATAAAACACTGTGATAACACGGGGGGAGGGCTGATATCCTAACTTGGAGTTTCGTGTTTTTAATAAATTTTAACTAATATATTGAAACTTTGTGCTCCGAACCCCTCCCGAACGTAAAGTCCGAAACGTTGTGTGCAAGCTTTAAAACCAAAACAACACGTAAGGACAATTATTCAAAAAGTTGAAAATTTCAGACAAGAGAATGGACGGCTTCCGAACGAGCTAAGTGAAGTTAGAATGGATGATAATCAAGCCCCGCTTTTCTTTTTATGCTAAGAAGAATGAAGGCGAATATGAAGCCGGATACGGATATTAGACTTGGAAACTTTCAAAATTTACAACTCAAAAACTGAAATGGAAAAAAGAAGGTTGAGTATATTATTGATAAACTTTTTGTTACTTCTATTTTCTTGTGAAGTTGAAGACAAAAAATTTGATAGAGCAACTTGGAATGAGAAGGATGATATGTTTTATGTCAATCGAGAAAAAATGGTTAAGGATTTAATGGAAAACCATTTAAAAAAAGGAATGACTTATCAAGAAATCATTGATCTTTTGGGACAAGAAGAAAACTATCAAAATAACCCGCCTAACACAATTGGTTATGAAATTATGGTTGATTATGTTTGGAATATTGACCCACAAATGGGAAAAACGCTTTATATTGAATTGACAACCGACTCGTTGGTTAAAGAAATTAGATTAGAAAAATGGAAACACTGACGAGAAAGCCAGCATACAACAGCCCCAGCTTAAAAACGACATCAAAATGAATAATGGATGACCGTGTAAACTAAAACGAAACGACTTTTAATCGGACTTTACAACTTGCGGACAGTTTACGAGACAAGACAAAGTGAAAGTAACTTGGGAAGTAATAGGTAACTTCAAGACAGGAACAATTAAATCCCTAAAAGACGACAAGATCTGCTTAGTTGAAATCGAAGGTGGCAGCAGACAACCGGAACTCATGGCAATTTCAAAAAATATTACGACCAGCTCAAGGATGAAACTAAAATAATATTCAGGACTCTATCCATATAAACATTTGATCAAAAACACTAACTTGGGTTCCGGAAAACGTTGGGGCAATATAACAAAACCTCGTAAATTTGACACCCATGGAAATATTAGAAAATCTGGAACCTTTACTTAAGACTTTTTGGTTTGTAGCCATTCCGGCAAGTTTAATTTTTATCATTCAGACCATTATGACCTTTGTTGGTGCAGACGCATCAGACGGTTTGGAAGCTGATTTTGATAGTGACTTAGGTGGAGGAGACACTCCATTCCAGCTCTTCTCATTAAGAAACCTGATTAATTTTTTATTAGGTTTTAGCTGGACAGGGATCTCTTTTTATACCACTATTTCTAACAAACCTATACTTATCATTTTATCGTTGATGGCTGGGATCTTATTTGTCTATTTGTTTTTCATCATCATCAGACAAGTGCAAAAACTGGCCGAAGACAATTCTTTTAAAATCGTAAATACATTGAATAAAACAGCTGAAGTTTATTTGACAATTCCTGAAAATAAAAAAGGAAAAGGGAAAATTATGATCAGTGTAAATGGTGCATTTCACGAACTGGAAGCAATGACTGAAAACGAAAGGATACCATCCGGTTCAGTAGTGAAAGTAGTAAGAATAGAAAACAACAATATCCTGATAGTAGAAACAATTTAATCCAATCCATATGACACCAATAATAAGTATTGTAGTTGCGGCAGTAGTTTTATTCGTAACGATCTCTGCATTAGTTTCAAGGTATAAACGTTGCCCATCCGACAAAATATTGGTCATTTACGGACGAACAGGTGGTACATCGGCTAAATGTGTTCATGGAGGCGGAGCCTTTATTTGGCCGGTTATTCAAGATTTTGCATTCCTGGATTTAAAACCATTATCCATTGAAGCGAATTTAACAAATGCATTAAGCCGGCAAAATATCAGAGTAGATGTCCCCTGTCGTTTTACTATTGCAATTTCGACCGAAGCGGATAGTATGAATACGGCAGCTGAAAGGTTGTTGGGGTTATCTTCCGAACAAATTCAAGAACTTGCAAAAGATATTTTATTCGGTCAGTTACGTTTGGTAATTGCTACCATGACAATTGAGGAAATCAACTCCGACAGGGATAAATTCCTTGACAATATTTCAAAAAATGTTGATAGCGAACTAAAGAAGATTGGATTAAAATTAATCAACGTTAACGTTACCGACATTAAAGATGAATCGGGTTATATTGAAGCATTAGGAAAAGAAGCTGCTGCAAAAGCAATTAACGAAGCAAAAATCAGTGTTGCCGAACAGGAGAAAATTGGTGAAACCGGTAAGGCTTTAGCAGACAGGGAAAAAGATACTCAAATAGCAGAAACGCATAGAGACAGGGATGTAAAAATTGCAATTACTCAAAAAGACAAAGAGATAAGTATTGCAACAGCAGTAAAAGATGAAACCATAGGAAAAGCAGAAGCCCAAAGGGACACAAGAGTAAAGACTTCGGAAGCAAATGCCATTGCAATTAAAGGAGAGAACGAAGCGAAAATTGCAATAGCCAATTCGGAAGCACTTCGCAGGGAAAAAGAAGCCGAATCGCTGAGAATTGCAATTACTGCTGAAAAGGTGCAACAGGCAAAAGCATTAGAAGAATCCTATGTTGCTGAACAAAAAGCCGAATTAGCACGTTCGGAAAGAGAACGCTCAACACAAATAGCAAACATTGTAATTCCTGCTGAAATAGCAAAACAAAGAGCCATCATTGAAGCACAGGCAGCAGCAGAAACAATCAGGGAAAATGCAAAAGGTGAAGCAGATGCCATTTTCGCTAAAATGGAAGCGGAAGCAAAAGGTTTATTTGAAATACTTACAAAACAGGCAGAAGGCTACAAGGAGGTAGTAGCTGCTGCCGGTGGCGATCCCAACAAAGCATTCCAATTACTTTTAATTGAGAAATTGCCTGAACTTGTCCGGACTCAGGTTGAAGCAGTTAAGAACATCAAAATTGACAAAATTACTGTTTGGGATTCAGGCAACGGACAAGGAGAAAATGGAAATTCCTCGACTGCAAACTTTGTTTCAGGGATGATGAAAACAGTTCCACCACTTAACGACTTGTTCAATATGGCCGGACTAAATCTACCAACATATCTGAAAGGTGCAGACGACCAAGCGACCAATAAAAAAGAGGAGGACAAAGAATAAACTATCTCTAACAGCAGATTTACTGATGCTATCAGTGATGTGCCATTATACTTACATTTTGACAACGATCTAACAAATACCCATGAAAAAAAACTATTTAATTTCCATTATTTTAATATTACCTTTTTGTATATATTCCCAAAACCTGGAATCAATAAGTCCGGCCGGTGCTATTGCCGGTCAAGTATTAGATGTGGTTATCACAGGCTCAGGTACTCATTTTACACAAGGTGATGGTACCAACGTTGATTTCGCTTTCAGAAAGGATAGTGAAGCAGTCGTTAACTTCCTTAGTGTTGTTAATGATACGAGTCTGGTGGCAAACATATCTATTCCAATAACTACCTTAACCGGTGCCTATGGGGTTTTTGTATATAATTCCATAGATGATACCTTGAATACCAGTTTTCATGTAACCGGTAGACCGCTCCCTGCAGTGGTTTCCATGAATCCATCTAATGGGAATGCAGGTCAAACAGTAAATGTAACCATCACAGGAACCAATACACATTTTAAACAGGATTCAACAGCTGTTGCTATCAAAACGTTGCCTGATGGTCCAGCTGTTGCAAACTTCGTAACGGTGATCAGTGATACGGTTCTTCAGGCCAATATTACGTTATCTCCTAAAACATATACGGGTCTTTATACGGCTGTTCTTTATACCTTGGACGATGGAACATTTGAACACTCAGGTTTTCAAGTACAGGGCGTGACACCACCTTCGCTGGATTCCATCTTTCCCGCGAATGGAAATGCCGGCCAAACCTTAATGGTAACTATAATCGGAGACCATACGCATTTTATTCCAAACAAAACCACTGTTAACTTCGAATTTGACCAGTCGGGTGGAACCCTTGCGAGTTCAGTGAATGTGACCAGCGATACCTCCTTAGAAGCAACTGTGACTATTCCAGCTGGAATGAGAACCGGAAGCTATAATGTTTCCGTAACCGATTCCATCGACGGAACACTTACGTTCGGAAATGGTTTTTATGTATATGGGTTAACACCTTCTTTGGATTCCATCCTTCCTTCTCGTGGAAGTTATGGCCAAACCTTAACGGTAACCATAAAAGGAAAACACACCCATTTTGTTCAGGATCAAACCCTGGTTCACTTTGGATTTGATTCTACTGGAACCGCTGTAAACTCAGTGAATGTGACCAGTGATACGTTGCTGGAAGTCAATCTGACCATTCCACCTAAAACAATAGTCGGGAGTTATACTGTTTCCGTCATGAATCCCATTGACGGAGCAATTTATAAGAATAATGCTTTTTATGTAGGTGGTGGAGTGATCGCCTTAAGCCCTTCTGTAGCATATCCTTCTCAGACATTGGATGTGATCATTACCGGAGTACAAACATCTTCTGCCACACCAAGTGATGTAAAAGTAAGATTTGTTTCTGACTCTGCTATTACCAGTGAAATCATTGTGAACGCCATCACCATCCCGAACGATTCTTCTATCAAAATAAATATAACCATTCCTCCCAACCAACCGTCAGGTAGCTATAACGTTCATTTAACAATAGTGGACGGCGCTATGCTCTTACCCAATGCATTCCGTGTAAAAGAACAGATACTTTGTCAGGCAGGCTATACAACAAGTTATGATCAGATAAACAATACATTTACATTAACGTTGGATTCAATAACATCTCAAGCAGCGGGCTTTTATTGGGATTTTGGAGACGGAACAACTTCTACAGATAAACTTCCCAAGCATACGTTTACAAAGGATACGCTCTATAATGTTTGTTTGAAAATAAAAACGCTGGGAGGTGATTCTTGTGCCTATTGCCATATTATCGGAAAGGATTCGTTGGGCGACCCGGTCACCAGAACAAGCGGTTTCTCTATTCAGGTAGTTCCTTTCAAACCTGTGGTCACAGGTATTTCGGCTGTGGTAAATTCGGAAGCCGGAGTTATGCTATACCCAAATCCGGCTAATCATACGTTAACCATAGAATTACTGAATCTTGCAAATGTTAACAGCAATATGACTGTTCTAACTATTTATAGTATAGAAGGACAATTACTTATACAACAAGCCACTATAAAAGACAAAACAGAAATGGATATCAGTGAACTGGCGAAAGGGATGTATATTTTGCAAATAAAAACTGGTGCTAAGTCGGAGGTTTTAAAGTTTATTAAAGAATAATTACTAAATGTAAAGTGCTAAATAAACTGTTTAATAAACACTTACATATCGTTTTTGATATTATAGGTTTTGAAAGTAAGATTTATAATTGGAAGGTTAGAGAAATAAAAGGGAATTCGGCAAGAATTCAGTAGAACCGGAACTCATTGGTTTTTCGAAAATATGTAGGTATAACATGCATTGCCTTAAAAAGAGGAACAAAAAAAGCTCCTTGAAGGCTTAAACCTCAAGGAGCTTTTGATCCGATAGGTGAGAATAAACTTGCTAAGAGGATAGCCTATGAATAGAGAAATATTCAATTTGTTATTTAACATAATATTAATTATAAGACAAACAGGCATGCAACATGTTGATTACTAATGTTATTTAAAGTCCGTTTTTTTGATAATCCCTTTCATCAGGATTTCTGATGATTCTGATCGTTAAAAACAAAAAGCCCTGCTAATTTTAGCAGGGCTTTTTGTTTTTAATCTTTATCAAATTATTTTGTCAACGTAATTTTCTTGGTCATTTGTTCATTACCTGTCTGAAGTTTTAAGAAATAAATTCCTTCAGCCTGGATTGAACCTAAATTAACCTGGTGTACCTGACCATTGTTTGAATACTTTTCGGTATACACCAATTTACCGATTACTGAATATAACTGTATTGTTACTTCTTTGTTTCCGGTTACAGGAGCTTCAATAAACAAAGCTTCACTTGCCGGATTTGGATAGATCTTAACAGCCTTATCTAAACCAGGTGAATTGATACCCAATGTAAAGGAGAACGGCTCAGAAGTAGAACCACATTTACCGTTAGAAACCAATACTGTATAATTACCATTGCCATTTGGATCAAATGTGGATTGGGTTGCTCCTGAAACAGGAACTCCGTTTTTAAACCATTGATAGGTATATCCACTTCCTGTTGCAGTACTTAATGAACCACCGTTTTCCGTAATCACCGGTTTTACTACATCTTCATTGATGGTAGCAGTTACTGCTACTCTTGAGCTACTGCAGCCTGCAGTTTGTACTTCCCAGTCATAGAAGAAATAATAGTAACCGGGGTTAGTTGATTTAACATCTGTTTCAGTTATTGAAATTAAACCGGGCAAGGTATAAGGATATGTTGCACCTCCTGCAGCACGGAACAGATCAACCAATGTACTGGTAACTTTAATGAACAATTGTGTTCCAACAGGTAAGTCAAAATCCAGTGTTACTCTGCTTTCACCTGCAGGAATAGCCACCGTTTTTGATAGAATTTCAGCGCCATTTGCAAGAACAGCAATGGTTCTGTTACCGGCAGCTCCGGCATATACTTTTACACTGTTCAATTTACAAGGAGCAGCCACATCGAAATAAAGGCCATGCACTGTATTATCAGTGAACAAGGCTCCCGCAAGTGAATTATCCGGGGGCC